>NZ_JBJEXT010000070.1:44498-249300 GCF_051886055.1 Mitsuokella apri
TGTCTGCGGCCGCTGGTTTTGCCGCTGCAGGAGCTGCTGCCTGCTGCGCTGCAGGACGCTGCGGCGGCTGCGGCTGATTCTCCGGTGCGTTGATAGCCTGTGATAAGGCATTTGACGCCTTACGGAATTCACGAATGCCCTTGCCGAGCGTGCGGCCCATCTCCGGCAGCTTGCCGGGACCAAATACGATGAGCCCGATGATCAGGATGAGCACGAGCTCCGGTACGCCAATTCCAAACATAATGTTCCTCCGTCAATGAATCTCTATTACCTTCTGTCTTCTATTTTCGTGCCTATTGCACGCAAAATCAATGTCAGAAGTCACGGTCGCCGATAAAATCTGCTACCATCTCATAGGCCTCACGGATTTCTGAAGGCAGGCTATCCGGCAGAGACGCTTTCGCCTGTTCCAGATAGGCATCGGCCTTGTCCTTGGCAAAATCAACGCCATCCGTCGCCTTGACAATGGCGAGCGCACGCTCGACCATTTCATCCGTCATGTCCATATCCGTAACGATGGCTTCAAGCTCTTTGGCATCCGGGCTGACTTCGAGTGCCCGGATGACAGGCAGGGTGACAATGCCCTGACGAATGTCATTGCCGGCCGGCTTGCCGATTTTCTCCGCCGTCTGCTCGATGTCCAGGAGATCATCGGTGATCTGAAAAGCCATACCGATGCAGTGACCGTATTTGCCGAGCGCTGCCACGTCCTCTTTTGTCATGCCGCCAACCATAGAACCGAGCTCACAGCAGATCTCAAGAAAATCTGCCGTCTTCTTTTGGATGCGTTCATAATAATCAGCCATGCCGCGCGATGCCTGATAAATGGCATTGTCCTGAATGATTTCACCGACACTCAGATTGCAGACAAGTTCTGCCAGACGCTTCGAGACATGGGCATCGTAGCCCTCCTCAGCAATCAGCGTGAAGGCCCTTGCAAAAATATAATCACCGGAAAGAATCGCGACCTGGTTGTTCCAGCGGGCATTGGCCGTGGCCGCACCGCGGCGCGTATCCGCTTCATCGATGACATCGTCGTGAACCAGGGATGCCGTATGGATGAGTTCGAGTGCTTCCGCCAGCGGCAGAACATGGGCGAGGTCAAACGACTTGCCGCCGTGAGCCGAGAGCAGACAAAGAGCCGGACGAATGCGTTTGCCGCCCGACGTAACGATATGCAGCCCGACTTCGGTCACGAGTTCATTCGTGGAAGTCACAGCTTTCTGCAGCCCCTGTTCCAGCACTTCGAGGTCGCTTTTTATTACATCAAACATCTGGTTTGACAAATTCATCACCTACAAAACCTTACTTTTATTTATGACGCATAATACATTCTATAATTTTACTACAGAATCATCGTTTTGTCATGGGAAAAACTCACAACAAAAGGAAAGCCTCCCCAAAAATTGGAGAGACTTGTTCTTCTTTCTTATTCCTGCTCTATTATTTGCGCCAATACGGATTCTTATGGCGATAGGCCTTCGGTTTTCCCAAAAGCTCCGCCATGACAATAGACTGCTGGATGGAAGCAGGCGTAAATTGAGGCAGAATCGGTGCCTTTCTCCGTGTCTTCTGTCCCGGAAGCTTGGCCTGCTGCTCGTAAATGGCCTCTTCTCTGGCGCGGATAGCCTCTTCTTCGGCCCTGCGCTCCTCTTCATAGGCCGCTTCACGGGCCTTATCCGCCATTTCCTCGCGATAGGCCTCCAGCATGTCCTGCATCTTTGTGCCGGGCTCGCGGTAGACGCCTTCATCCGTCTGGCCGGAAGGCAGCGGCGCTCCTTTTAAATCGGGAATTTCAAAGGGCAGTGAGCTCTTCTTTTCGGGTTCCGGCTGCGCCTTTGTCCCCCATGGCTGCGGCATGGGCGGCGGCAGCTGCTCATCCGCATGAGAAGAATGTTCTCCCGCCCGTCTCGGCATCTCCGGAAAGGGAAACGGAGGCCTTTGAGCCGGCGGCTTTTTCTTGCCCCCCAGCTTATCCGTGAGAATGGCCATGACGGCGAAGAGTATAATCGCCAGAATCGATGAATCCATCAGCCATGCCCCCTCTCTTTGCCTTCACTCATTTAACAGGCTGCGTCGGACGCATCTTATCATCTGCCCCAGCCGTACTGATGGCATTGCGCATATCCGTGTCAGCCTGTACATTGTTGAGATTGTAATAATCCATGACACCGAGGCGGCCTTCGCGCAAAGCTTCGGCCATCGCATGCGGGACTTCGGCCTGTGCTTCGACGACTTTTGCCTCCATCTCCTGCGTATACGCTTTCATTTCCTGCTCTTTGGCGACGGCCATCGCACGGCGCTCCTCGGCCTTAGCCTGCGCGATGCGCTTATCAGCTTCAGCCTGATCCGTCTGGAGTTCTGCGCCGATATTGCGGCCGACATCGACATCGGCGATATCGATGGAAAGAATCTCAAAGGCCGTACCGGCATCAAGGCCCTTGCCGAGTACCGTTTTACTGATGTCATCCGGATTGGCCAGCACGTCATTGTGACTTTCCGAAGAACCGACCGTCGTGACTATGCCCTCGCCGACACGTGCGATGATCGTCGGTTCGCCGGCACCGCCGACGAGGCGGTCGATATTGGCACGCACGGTGACGCGCGCCTTGATCTTGAGTTCGATGCCGTTACGCGCGACGGCCGAAACCACAGGGGTTTCAATGACTTTTGGATTGACACTCATCTGCACGGCTTCAAGCACATCACGGCCGGCGAGGTCAATGGCCGCAGAACGCTCAAACGGCAGAGGAATCTGCGCGCGGTGCGCGGCAATCAAGGCATCGACAACCTTGTCGACGTTGCCGCCCGCCAGATAATGGGCCTCAAGCTGATTGACCTGTACATTTAACCCTGCCTTATTGGCCTTGATGAGCGGCAGGATGATTTTAGCCGGCGGCACGCGGCGCATGCGCATGCCGACAAGGGTGACAATGCTGACATGGACATCGGCAGCCAAAGCCGAAATCCAGAGCCCCAGCGGCACAAAATGAAGAAAAATCATGATGGCCGCGACAATGAGCACAAGAATGAATGCGGATGTGATAAGAGATGCCATAAAAACGCCTCCTGATTTTTTTACCTATAAAACTTACTCAGCTTCCCTGCTTACTGCTCAAGCTGTTTTGCTGCTTCCAACCGGCGCACGACGACGCGGCTGCCATGGACCGAAACGACTTTTACCTTTTCGCCCTTCTGGATGAAAGCGCCTTCCGAGACCACATCGACAGGATGGCCCGCCAGCATCGCCGTGCCCGAAGGGCGCAGCTCGGTAAGGACAATTCCCTGCTGACCGACGAGCTGGCGCTCTTCATGGGCGCTGATATAGCCGCGCTTGGCCGTCGACTGGTCCTTGAGCACAAACTTTTTCCAAAGCCGGCTCGATGGCAGCTGATTGACAATCAGGGCAAAGACGGCAATCGCTGCCATCAGGGAAATCACCAGCACCGAAACGGCCGCCAGATTGCCGCCAAGGGCCAGCACGACACTGTAAAGCATCGCGGCCACGCCGACACCAGCCAAAAGTCCGATGGTCGGCAGCAGCATTTCGATGATGATGCAGAGGATACCGCCGAGAAACAGACCGATCTGGAAAAGGTCAACCGTACCTTTGACATACTGACTCCCCCAGAATACACCGGCCGCCACGATGCCGAGCATGACGCCGGCACCTGTACCGCCCGTCTTGACTTCCACAAAAATGGCCAAAAACATGATGGCCAGCAGCAGGACCTGCAGAATTGGCATGCTGACAATATCCATATTGCTCCTCCTTTCATTTCTGCCTGTCTGCTTAATCAGACCTTTGTATCTTACTATCATCTTTTTAATTCGACAAAAACAGGCAAATACCTTTAAAAAAAGAAGCCGCCGTATGGCAGCCTCTTTTTATTCTGATTCATTTTTATGTCTTGGAGATGGACAAAGTTTCTTGTTCAGCCCTGCAGCATGCTGCGAACGAGCGTATTGACCATCTTGCCATCGGCACGGCCCTTGACTTTTGGCATCAGCATGCCCATGACCTTGCCCATATCCTTTGGCGTCTTGGCTCCCGTCTTCTCGACGGCTTCCTTGACGAGTGCACGGACTTCGTCTTCCGAGAGCTGTGCCGGCAGATACGGCATGAGCACATCGATTTCAGCCTGCGTCTTTTCTACGAGGTCATCGCGATTGCCCTTCTTGAATTCCTCGATGGAATCCCTGCGCATCTTGACTTCCTTGCTGATCACACCGATGACTTCATCATCGCCGAGCTCTTTGTGGCCGCCGTCAATTTCTGCCTGACGGATGGCACCGCGCACGAGGCGGATGACGGACAGGCGGTCCTTCTCATGTTTCTTCATTGCCTCTTTCATATCGGCCGTAAGCTGTTCCTTGATGGACATAAAGGTTCTTCCTCTCTTTTCTATAGGATGCAAAGAAAATAAAAAGGCACCTGCGGAGCATGGGCTCGCAGGCGCCGGTCGCAAATGACGGATTAACCTCTGTACTTGCGTTTACGAGCTGCCTCAGATTTCTTCTTGCGGCGAACGCTCGGTTTCTCATAATGTTCACGTTTTCTCACTTCAGCAAGCGTACCAGCCTTCTGGGACATACGCTTGAAGCGGCGGAGAGCACTATCGATCGATTCGTTTTTACCAACTTTGATTTCGTTTGCCATCTATTTTTTCCCCCCCTCCACTTAACATGGGAGTTTGTGTCTTTAGAATTACACCACACCATTATACAGCAGGACATAATCCACTGTCAACACTCTCCAAAAGTTTTAGGGAACTGACTCCATGCAGTTCCTCAGCCTGGAGGCCATTGCATAGAGCGGCCGCCAAGGAGGTGGAAATGCAGATGCTTCACGGTCTGTCCGCCCTCATCGCCGGTATTGGCCACGACACGGAACCCTTTTTCGTCCACACCAAGCTTTTTGGCAAGCTGCGGGATGACATCGACGAGAATATGCGAAACGAGAGCCTTATCCTCTTCTTTGAGGGCCAGCAGACTTTCGACATGTTTCTTCGGGATTATGAGCACGTGCTCCGGAGCCTGCGGTTCAAGGTCACGGAACGCCACCACCGTATCGTCTTCATAGACCAGATTCGACGGAATTTCTTTCTGTGCAATCTTGCAAAAGATACAATCTGCCATCTTCTTCACCTCCTTCAGCTGCGAACGGGCCGCTTAGGCCCATTTATAAGTACATATTCGTCGTCTTTTCTGAAAAACCTTCTTTTAGCAAAAAGAAAAAATAAAAAAGACGATTTTCAGAACTCCACGATTTCAAGATGAACGCATCCGAAACATCAGCGGACGCAGTGCGCAAAGACACCGTCACGCCAGAGTTTGTCGATATGAACGGTATAAATATCACCGCATTTGACGGCATCATCCGTATAGACGCGAATGTAATTGTCGGTCAGGCCGTCCGTGATGCTGTCTTTTGCCGTCTCAAACAGCACGCGCATGTCACGGCCGATGAAGCTCTTATGGAATTCCTCAGACTTGCGGTCAGCAAGCGCCTGCATGCGGTGCACGCGTTCCTTCTTGACCGCCTCATCGACCTGATCTTTGCGGGCCGCAGCCGGCGTACCCGTACGCCTCGAATATGGAAAGACATGCATGCGCGCAAAATTCATCTTCTCGACGAAATCAAGTCCCTGCTGAAAATCCTCTTCCGTCTCGCCGGGGAACCCGACGATGATATCCGTCGAAACGGCCACGCCCGGCACCTCTTTTTCCACATGCTCGATGAGTCGTGCAAATTCCTCCGTATCGTAATGACGGTTCATATCACGAAGGACCTTATCAGAGCCTGCCTGCAGGGGCAGGTGGAGATGCGCGCAGAAGCGTTCATCTTCGCGAATCAGCTGGAAAAGTTCTGGTGAGAGCTCGATGGATTCAAGCGACCCGAGGCGCAGGCGCTTGAGGCCTTTTACCGAAAGGACCTCGCGGCAGGCATCAGCCAAAGTGACATCTTCCGGCAAATCACGGCCGTAGGCCCCGAGATGGATGCCCGTCAGGACAATTTCCTTGAAGCCCATGGCGACGAGTTTCTCTGCCTCGCGGCGCACGTGCTCCGGCAGACGCGACTTAACGGGGCCGCGCGCATACGGAATGATGCAGTACGAGCAGAAATTCTGGCAGCCGTCCTCTATCTTCAGGAAGGCACGCGTGCGCTCCGGACTGTCATAGAGCGGAATATCCTCAAACGTCTTAGCCTGCATGATATCCGTGATCGTGCCCTGGATGCCGTCCTCGTGCATGGCCTTTTCGACGTAGTCGACAATATGCACGCGTTCTTTCGTGCCGAGCACGACGCGCACGCCTTCGATAGCCTTGATTTCATCCGGTGCCACCTGTGCATAGCAGCCGCAGACTGCGATGATGGCCTGAGGGTTCTCGCGATGGGCACGGCGGATGATCTGACGGCTCTTGCGGTCGCCAAGACTCGTAACCGAGCATGTATTGATGACATAAACATCGGCGCATTCCTCAAACGGCACGACCTCATAGCCGCGCTTCTTAAAGAGGCCTTCCATGGTCTCCGTCTCAAACTGATTGACCTTGCAGCCAAGTGTTGTCAGTGCAACTTTCAACTTCCCAAATCTCCTTTTTCATACTGCACGATGCTGAGCCCTGCAACGCACGCTGTCTCGGCCCGCAGAATGCGCGGCCCAAGCGTGACGCTCTGCCCGCCGGCTTTGACAATGGCTTCAGCTTCCTCAAGCGTAAAGCCGCCCTCGGGGCCGACGAGCAGCAGATAGCGCTCAGCCGTCGTGCGCTGCAGACATTCCCGCAGCGAAAGTTTTTCTTCATTTTCATAGCAAAACAGGAATTCCGAGTCCATGTCATCCTCATACGGAGCATGACAGAGAAATTTCTGCAGCGTTTCAATCGGCAATACTTTGACAAGGGCCGTGCGGCCGCATTGTTTGGCCGCCTCATTGGCAATTTTCTGCCAGCGTTCGCAGCGCTGTTTTGCCTTTTTTGCATCGTAACGCACGACGCAGTTGTGGCTGGCAACCGGCACGATACGCGTCACACCGAGTTCCACGGCCTTCTGCACGACAAAATCCATCTTGTCGGCCTTTAAAAGGCACGCCGCCAGCGTCAAATCGATGGGCGACTCCGTATCGGCATCGAGGCGTTCCAAAAGCTCCAGTGTCACCGTATCCGGGGAAAAAGCCGTCATTTCCATGCGCGCGACCTGATTCTCATCGTCGACGACGATGACTTCCTGACCGGGCTTCGCGCGCATGACATGCATGAGATGATGGGCATCCGGGCCGCCAATCTCGATTTGATCGGCCAGAATCCCCTTGTAGAAGAGTCTTCTCATTTCTTTTCCCCTCTGCTGATGACCATGGCAGCCCAGCCGCTCTCCTCGATGACTTTGTCAATCGCAAAACCATGCGCCAGCGCCGCTTCCGTCACATCGGCAACGCGTTCATCGATAATGCCCGAAGCCAGCAGTTTTCCGCCTTCGGCCAGATGTTCGTCAAGCTCGTCAAACAGACGGATGACAATATCGGCAATGATATTGGCGATGATGAGGTCCGCCTTGCCGTCAAATGATTTCAAAAGGTCGGAAACCCCCGTCGTCACTTTATCTTCGACGTGGTTGCGCTCGACATTTTCCTGTGCCACTTTGGCAGCCGTGCGGTCATAATCCTTCGCCGTGACCTCGCCGGCACCGAGTTTTGCGGCAGCCACGGCGAGTACGCCCGAGCCCGTGCCGACATCAAAGACGCGCATGCCGCCCTTGACGAGGGCTTCGAGTTCGCGGATGCACATGGCTGTCGTCGGATGCGTTCCTGTGCCAAAGGCAGCACTTGGGTCAAGGTCAATGACAATATCATCAGGGCTCGCTTCATAATCTTCCCAGGCCGGCTTGATGACAATAAGCCCGCCGACTTTTGTCGTATGAAAATACGCTTTCCAATTATCGGCCCAATCCTCATCCTGCACCGTATGCCATTCAATCGGGCAGGATTTCGCATCAAAACCATCGATCTTTGCAAGTTCTGCGACACGCCGTTCAAACGTGCGCAGACGTCCATCGAGGTCTTCATCGACCGGCAGATAAGCCTTGACGGTCACGCCATCCGTCTGTTCGGCTTTAGGCAGGTCGGAATAATCAAAAAGTCCGCTGTCGATATAACTGTTGAGTTCTTCTGGATCTTCAATGACAACACCGGAAGCCCCCACATCGTGAAAGATTTCGGCGATAAGTTCGGTTTCCTCATGTGTCGTGCGGATACTGACTTCGGCCCATTTCAAAGCGCATCGTCCTTTCTTTTTCTAAGTCTTTCTATTATATGTGATGTGGCTGTAAAAAACAAGGAATTTGCTCACAAAGAAATTACTGAGTCTTCTGCTGTTTCCCCCATACGCGATAACAACTATATAAAAAAAGAGGGCGCAGCAAATGCTTCCGCATTTGCCGCACTCTCTTTTTCACTGCTTATTTTTTAAAGAAGCGCTTGAGGTCATCGAGGAAACTCTTCTGCTCCGGATTGACTTTATCACCGCTGATTTCGCCAAACTCGCGCAGGAGCTCCTTCTGACGTGCAGACAGATTCTGCGGCGTCAGGACCTTGATGTGGACGAGCTCATCGCCGCGTCCCGAACCGCGCAGGAACGGAATGCCGTGGTTGCGGATGCGCAGGACCTTGCCCGACTGGATGCCCGCCGGAATCTTGAGGTCGACTGGACCATCGAGCGTCGGCACCTGTACAGAGCCGCCGAGGGCTGCCTGTACAAAGGTAATCGGCACTTCCACGATAACATCATTGCCATGACGCGTGTAGAGTTTATGCGGCTTGACAAAGATGTAAACGTAGAGGTCGCCGTAGCCGCCGCCATTGCGGCCGGCCTCGCCTGCACCGGACACGCGGACGCGCGACCCTTGGGCTACGCCCTTTGGGATGCCGACCTTGACCGTCTTCGTCTCGCGTTTGCGGCCCGTACCATGGCAGTCCTTGCACGGGGTCTTGATGACCTTGCCTGTGCCGTGGCAGTGCGAGCAGGTCTGGCTGCTCATCATGCGGCCAAAGGCCGTGTTGCGGACCACCTGCTGCTGGCCGGAACCATGGCAGACGGGGCAGGTCTCAGGCTGCGTCCCTGGGGCTGCACCTGTGCCATGGCACGTCGAACATTCGACCGTACGCGGAATGGTGAGTTCCACTTCTTTGCCGAAAGCAGCCTCTTCAAAGGTGATCTCCAAATCGTAGCGCAGGTCATTGCCGCGCTCCGGTCCCGGACGGCGCGCGTGGCCTGCGCCGCCATGACCGCCAAAGAACATATCAAAGATATCGCCGAAGCCTTCAGCGCCGGCACCAGCGCCGAAACCGCCAAAGTCTCCAAAACCGCCGAAGCCGCCGGCACCAGCGCCGTTAAAGCCGCCTGTGCCGTCAAAGGCACCGGCTCCAAACTGGTCGTACTGCGCGCGTTTCTTCGGGTCTTTGAGGACATCATAGGCCTCATTGATTTCCTTGAATTTTTCTTCTGCCTCTTTCGGATTGTCCGGATTGAGGTCTGGATGATATTTGCGGGCCAGTTTCTTATAGGCCCTCTTTATCTCCTTTTCATCCGCGCTCTTGTCAACGCCCAGCACTTCATAATAATCGCGTTTTTCGCTCACGTTGCACCATCCTTATAGAAAAATTGGGAGTCCAGGGAAAGCCCTGCGGCTCCCCCTTAGCTCCCAACCTTCAACCAATCATCTGATTATTTCTTGTCGTCTTTGACTTCCGTGTAGTCGGCATCGACGACATCATCATCGTCTTTCTTCTGCTGCTGGGCATTCTGGGCATTTTCTGCACCGGCCTGAGCCCCCTGGGCACCCTGCTGAGCACCAGCCTGCTGGTAAGCAGCGGCACTGAGTTCATACAGCGGCTTCTGCAGCTCTTC
This sequence comes from Mitsuokella apri, assembly GCF_051886055.1. Classification (NCBI taxonomy): domain Bacteria; kingdom Bacillati; phylum Bacillota; class Negativicutes; order Selenomonadales; family Selenomonadaceae; genus Mitsuokella; species Mitsuokella apri. The sequence continues at coordinate 54,402 of NZ_JBJEXT010000070.1, forward strand.
CGTAGCCTTCTTGATGGCTTCCGTATCGTTGCTCTTGATGGCCTCTTTGACCTTCTCGCAGGCAGCCTTGACTTCAGAGACCTTAGAAGCGTCAGCCTTGTCGCCGAGCTCCTTGATGGTCTTCTCTGCCTGATAAACCATGTTATCGGCATTGTTCTTAGCGTCGATGGCTTCCTTCTGCTTCTTATCCTCAGCCTCATGAGCCTTGGCTTCGTTGACCATGCGGTCAATATCTTCCTTGCTCATGCCGCTGTCGGACTGAATCGTGATCTTCTGCTCTTTGCCCGTGCCAAGATCCTTAGCGGATACATGGACGATACCGTTGGCATCGATATCGAAGGAAACTTCAATCTTAGGTACTCCGCGCGGAGCTGGCGGGATATCCGTGAGTTCGAAGCGGCCGAGCGTCTTGTTGCCGGCAGCCATCTCACGCTCGCCCTGCAGGACGTGGATATCAACGGACGGCTGGTTATCTGCGGCCGTCGAGAAAATCTGGCTCTTATGCGTCGGAATCGTCGTGTTGCGCTCGATGATCTTCGTGCAGACACCGCCGAGCGTCTCAATACCGAGGGAAAGCGGCGTGACATCGAGCAGGAGGACATCCTTGACTTCACCGACGAGGACACCGCCCTGAATAGCAGCACCGACGGATACGCATTCATCCGGGTTGACACCCTTCGAAGGCTCTTTGTGCAGGATATTGCGGATAGCATCCTGCACAGCCGGAATACGGGAAGAACCGCCGACGAGGATGATCTTATCGATATCGTCAGCCGAAAGGCCTGCATCAGCCATAGCTTTGCGCGTCGGGCCCATCGTGCGCTCAACGAGGTCGCTCGTGAGTTCATTGAATTTTGCACGCGTCAGCGTGAGGTCGAGGTGTTTCGGGCCCGAAGCATCGGCCGTGATGAACGGCAGGTTGATGTTCGTCTGCGTCATGCTCGAGAGTTCAATCTTTGCTTTTTCAGCAGCTTCCTTCAGACGCTGAGCAGCCATCTTGTCCTGAGAAAGGTCGATGCCGTTCTCCTGTTTGAATTCGCTGACCATCCAGTCGATGATCTTCTGGTCGAAGTCATCGCCGCCGAGGTGCGTATCACCGTTCGTAGCCTGTACTTCGAACGTGCCTTCGGAGAGCTCGAGGATGGAGACATCGAACGTGCCGCCGCCGAGGTCGAAGACGAGGATAGTCTCATCTTTATCTTTATCCAGGCCATAAGCAAGGGCTGCAGCCGTCGGCTCGTTGACGATACGCAGGACATCGAGGCCTGCAATTTTGCCGGCGTCCTTCGTTGCCTGACGCTGGCTGTCGTTGAAGTAAGCCGGGACCGTGATGACAGCCTGCGTGACCGTCTCACCAAGGTAAGCTTCTGCATCGCCCTTGAGTTTCTGCAGGATCATAGCCGAGATTTCCTGCGGCGTGTAATCCTTGCCATCAATCGTTACTTTGTAGTTCGGATCGCCCATATGACGTTTGATGGACGAAATCGTGCGGTCCGGATTCGATACAGCCTGACGTTTTGCCAGCTGACCGACAAGGCGCTGACCATCTTTCGTGAAACCGACGACAGACGGCGTGATACGGCTGCCCTCAGGGTTCGTGATGACGGTCGGTTCGCCGCCTTCCATGACAGATACAACGGAGTTCGTCGTACCTAAATCGATACCAATTACTTTAGACATGGTAACATCCTCCTAAACTTTATGTAAAAACTTGAATCATCTATATTTATGAAACAGGTGCTTCCGAAACGAATTCAAAGAAATCAGTTCGAAACAACCTGGACCATGCTTGGACGAATGACGCGGCCCTTGACCATGTAGCCCTTCTGGAGCTCCTGAGCGACCGTATCATCTTCTTTGTCGGGATCTTCGACCCGCATGACTGCCTGATGGAAGTTCGGGTCGAATTTTTTGCCCTCGACCTCAATGTGCTCAAGGCCGTTTTTCTTCAGGATTTCCTGGAACTGCGTGAAGATCATCTCAACGCCCTTCTGGAAAGCCGCGGCATCTTTTGTCTCGGCTGCCATCGCGCGTTCGAAGTTGTCGAGCAGCGGCAGCATATCCTTGCAGAAGTTCTGCGTGACCACGGAGGCGATTTCCTCGCGTTCCTTTGCCGAACGGCGGCGGAAGTTGTCAAAATCAGCCTGCAGGCGCAGCAGACGGTCTTTCTTCTCCTGAAGATCCGACGTCAGTTTTTCGACCTGGCTCTTGAGGGCCTCGATCTCTTCCTGTGCTGCCGTATCCTCAGCTTCTGCCTCATCAGCAGGTTCTTCTTCGGAACCTTCCGCGGCATCTTCTGCTGCAGCTTCGGCTTCGTTGATTTCCTGCTTCATTTCTTCCATCTTCTGCTCATCTTTTTTCTTCATTTCATCTTTGATAAATGATGGCAAAACACTCACCTCTTCACGTAATCCCTGTTATCCCTGCGGCTCTACCAGTGAAACCGCTTAATGACTTCTGTAAGATTGGCATTCATATATTCAAGCAGGCTCATGGCCTTCGCGTATTCCATGCGCGTCGGGCCGAGCACTGCGATAGTCCCTAAAAGCTGTCCGTCGAGATGGTACGTCGCCGTGATGATGCTGCTGTCCTTGAAGTGACTGTCCTCGTTTTCCTGGCCAATCGTGACTTCCAGGCCGTCGCCCATATGGGCGTGCAGCACATCCTTCATGAGCTCTTCCTTCTCGAGCACGAGCAGGGTTTCCTTGACTTTTTCCACATCGTGGAATTCCGGCTGTTCGAGCATCTGCGTCGTACCGCCGAGGTACAGGCGCTCGCGCTTGCCGGAATCAAGGGCCCGATGAATGATTTCGACCGCTGATTCGTAAAGCGGCTCATCCTGAATCTCATCGCGGATCTGCGCCATGGCCGGATGGTCAATCGACCGCAGCGTCTGACCGGCAAGATTCTTGTTGATGACCTTGGCCATGCGCTGGAAGTCCGCAAACGTGGCACCGTCCGGCATCTCGAGAATCTTGTTCTCGATGAAGCCTGCATCCGTCATGAGTACCGTGATGACGCGGCGATCATCGAGCGGCAGGAACTGCAGACAGCGGAACGCAGCCTGTGTCATCTGCGGGGCAAGCACCAAAGAAACATTCTTCGTCACCTGCGAGATGATGCGCGCCGTCTCCTGAAAGACCTCGTCGATGCGCTTGACCCTTGCCTTGTACCAGCGGTCGATGAGGACTTTCTCCTCATCACTCACGGGCTTCGGGGGAATCAGGCCGTCCACATAGAAGCGATATCCTTTCGAGGACGGAATCCTGCCGGAAGAGGTATGCAGCTGCTCGAGATACCCGAGCATCTCGAGGTCTGCCATCTCGTTGCGGATGGTCGCAGGACTGACGCCGAGGTCATACTTGCGCGCCAGTGTCCGCGAGCCGACCGGCTCTGCCGACTCGATGTAATCATCGACAATTGCCTGCAGCACGCGCTTCTTGCGTTCATCAAGTTCATCCTTCATCTGCCTGCCCCCTTCCTTGATCTCTCCTGTTAGCACTCTGATTACCTGAGTGCTAACTTTGAATCTATAAAGAATATACACCGAAAAAAACAAAAAGTCAACACCTAAAATGTCAAAAAGTCAAAATTATTTTCGACTTTTTTCAGAAATGAAAAAGAAGGGCCTTGATAACAGGTCCTTCTTCAGTTTCTGCATGCATACTGCGCATAAATATTTTATTTTGCCGCGTCAAAAGCTTCCTTGACCGCTGCCTTGATGGTATCGTAGTCATCGCCCGGATGAGCCTCGAAGACCTTTTTGCCCTCGACAAACAGGCTCGGTACGTAGTAATAGTCTTTGGCATAGGCCTTGGCCTTATCCTGCTGCTCGTTCTCGTCGATGACTTCGACCTCGACCGACTGGTAAGCCGGCTGCTCTGCGCGCAGCTCTTCGATGGCCTGTGCTGCTTTGGCGCAGTACGGGCAGCCCTGCATCTTAATCATGGTAACTTTTTTCATATCGTTCATCCTTTCCATTGCCTTTTATCCTTGTCATGCCGTTGTATCAGGCTCTGCCGTCTTCTTCCGCAGCCAGGCCGCGAGCACAAGCGCATGATTTTCCTGCTGGTTCTTCGCCGCAAACAGCAAAGTCACATTCTGCGTCTGGAGCCATTCCCTGCATTTTTTTGCAAAGGCCGCAGCTCCTTCGCTGTGTTCCAATTCTTCGACATAGCCCTCGCGGAACCCTGCAAAGGGCATCTCGCCGCGATGATAAAGCGTCCGCAGCTCAGAGGACGGCGTGATTTCCTTTGCCCAGACATCGTAGGGAAGATTCTCCTTGCGAATGCCGCGCGGCCAGAGGCGGTCGGCAAGCACGCGCACACCATCGTCAGGCGAAGCTGCTTCATAAACGCGTTTCAGGCGGATTTCATGCATATAACATGCTTCCTTTCTTTCCTTATCATGTTCAGCTTACCATCTGACTCTTTAGGATTCCGTGACTCACGTCACAAAAGTCAGAGCAGGAATTCCTCAAACGCGGCATTGCCGTACTTCATGCCGAGCTCGGTCAGATGGACAAAATCTCCCTCTTCTGCCAAAAGCCCCTGCTGCCTGAGTTTGGCTATGGGCTCAGCATAGACTTCTGCCAGCGTCACGCCAAATTTTTCCGCAAAACGTCTTTTGTCGATGCCTTTAGCCGTACGCAGGGCGAGAAAGGCGAATTCTTCCATGGCAATTGCGCGCGTCGCGGGCTCTTCTTCCCGGCGCACACCCTTGCCCGAACGGATTCCTTCTATATATAAAGGAATCTCATGGACATTTTCATAGCGCTGTCCTTCAAGATACGAATGCGCTGCCGCGCCGAGACCGAGATACGGAACATCCTGCCAATAAGAAAGATTATGACGGCTCTCAAAGCCCGGCTTGGCAAAATTCGAGATTTCGTAGCGCGCGTAGCCATGCTGCGGCAAAAACAAAGTCATCGTGTCGTACATCTCCTCGACCGTATCCTCATCAGGAAGCTGCAGCTTCCCCATTTCCTGCATTTTGGCAAAGGCCGTGCCTTTCTCAAGCTGCAGCCCGTAAATCGAGATATGCTCGGGCTGCAGGGAAATCATCGTCTCAAGGTCATGCTGCAGCATCTCTATGGTCTCATCCGGCAGGCCGTAGATGAGGTCCATGCTGACATTGCGGAACCCCGCCGCCCGCGCAAGCTCCATGGCTTCTCTGGCCTGCGCCCCCGTATGGATGCGGCCGATGCGTTTCAGCAGGACATCGTCAAAGGTCTGAACGCCAAAGGACAGTCGATTGACGCCATAGCGGCGCAGCATCTTGAGATACGCGGGGGCAATCGTCCCCGGATTGCATTCCACGGTGAATTCCCATGGCATTTCCTGCCCCTGTCCGCAGTCTTCGGCAGTGCCAAAGACGTTCTGCAGCCTAACGAGAAGTTTTTCCATGAGCTCTGCCGGCAGGACACTCGGCGTGCCGCCGCCCATATAGACGGTCGCAGGCCTGCCCCATCTGCCGCGATAAAGAGCGCCCTGCACCGCGATTTCACGGCACAGGGCGTCAATGTAGTCACTTTTATAGCGCTCGCGTCCCGCAAAGGACGGAAAGTCACAGTAAAAGCACTTCTGGCGGCAAAAGGGGATATGGATATATACACCCCATTGTCTTTTCATCGCTTTGCCTCAGTCAATCTTGAGGATGGCCATGAAGGCCTCCTGCGGGATTTCGACACTGCCAACGGCTTTCATGCGCTTCTTGCCTTCCTTCTGCTTTTCGAGCAGTTTGCGTTTACGCGAGATATCGCCGCCGTAGCACTTGGCAAGGACATCCTTGCGGCGGGCACGCACATTCTCGCGCGCGATGACTTTCGAGCCAATCGCGGCCTGAATCGGAATCTCAAACATCTGCTGCGGGATGATTTCCTTGAGCTTCGCCGCGAGCTGACGGCCGCGCGAAGCTGCACGGTCCTTATGAACGATGGTCGACAGAGCATCGACAGGCTCGCCATTCAGCAGGATATCGACCTTGACGAGCTTCGACTCCTTGTAGTCGGCCAGTTCATAGTCAAGCGAAGCATAGCCGCGCGTCGCCGACTTCAGGCGGTCGAAGTAGTCGAAGATGATTTCGTTAAGCGGGATATGATAGGTTATCATGACGCGGTTCGTATCGAGGTAGTCCATGCCCTTGAATTCGCCGCGCTTGTCCTGCGAGATTTCCATGACCGCACCGACAAAGTCGTTCGGCACAATGACCGTAGCCTTGACATACGGCTCTTCGATATGGTCGATTTCCGTCTGCGGCGGCAGTTCGGCCGGATTGCTGACTTTAAGCATCGTGCCGTCGGTCTTGTAAACGTGGTAGATAACGGAAGGTGCCGTCGTGATGAGCTTCAGGTTGTACTCGCGCTCCAGACGCTCCTGAATGACATCCATGTGCAGCAGGCCGAGGAAGCCGCAGCGAAAGCCAAAGCCGAGGGCAATGGACGTCTCGGGTTCGAAGACGAGTGCCGCATCGTTGATCTGCATTTTCTCGAGGGCGTCCTTGAGATTGTCATAGTCGGAACTCTCAACCGGATAAAGGCCGCAGTAGACCATCGGATTGACGCCGCGGTAGCCCGGCAGCGGCTCTTTGGCCGGATTGTCGGCATAGGTGATCGTATCGCCGACGCGCACATCGCGCACATCCTTTAAAGAGCCCGCGACGAAGCCGACTTCACCGACGTCGAGATGGCCGATATCGACAGGCTGCGGCTTAAAGCAGCCGACATCCGTGACCTCAAAGACCTTGCCCGAATTCATGAGCTTGAGCTTCATGCCCTTTTCGATATGGCCCTGCTTGACGCGGATATGAGCGATAACGCCCTTGTATGAATCAAAGAACGAGTCAAAAATCAGGGCCTGCAGCGGCGCGTTCTCATCGCCCTCCGGTGCCGGCACATAATCGACGATGGCATCGAGGATTTCTTCGATGCCGACGCCCGTTTTCGCCGAGGCCAGCACGGCGTTTGACGTATCGAGGCCGATGACGTCCTCAATTTCCTTTTTCACGCGCTCCGGGTCGGCACTCGGCAGGTCAATCTTGTTGATGACGGGAATGATTTCGAGGTCGTGCTCGAGCGCCATGTAGACATTCGCAAGAGTCTGCGCCTCGACGCCCTGTGCCGCATCGACGACGAGCAGCGCGCCCTCGCAGGCTGCAAGGCTGCGCGAAACCTCATAGGTAAAGTCGACATGGCCCGGTGTGTCGATGAGGTTGAGCTCGTATTCCTCGCCGTCCTTGCCCTTATAATTCAGGCGTACGGTCTGCGACTTAATGGTGATGCCGCGCTCACGCTCAATATCCATATTGTCGAGGACCTGTGCTTCCATCTCACGCTTTGAAAGCGTGCCCGTATATTCAATCAGACGGTCCGCAATCGTCGATTTTCCATGGTCAATATGCGCAATGATGGAAAAGTTGCGGATGTTCTTGTTCTGCATGTTCATTTTCCTTTCAATCTATACGTCGTGCCAGTCGAAAATATTATACCATTCTCAAGGCTTCTCCTGCAAGAAAAGCAAAGAAATGGTTGCTTTTTCACTTGACCCATGATATTATACTTAGGTAACGAATTATTTAAGGGGGTGAACTACTTGCCGAATATCAAAGCATCTATCCTGAGTGTGAAATCCGACGCTAAGCGCCATGCAAAGAACGCTGCCGAGAAGTCTCGTGTCCGCACTGCTTCCCGCCGTGTCCTCGATGCTGTTGAGGCTGGAAACGCTGATGAAGCGAAATCCCTCCTTACGGTTGCATGCAAGACGATCGACCAGGCCGCTGCAAACAAGGTTTATCACAAGAACGCTGCTGCCCGCAAAAAGTCCCGTCTGGCTCGCAAAGTCAACGCACTGGCTAAATAATCTTTGCAGATAAGATAGAAAAGGCCCGCTCTTTTGAGCGGGTCTTTTTCTGTATGCAGTTTTTTAAAGCATCGCCACGGCCGAGCGGACAAATTCCGGCAGCGGCAGCACATAATGGAATACCGTGTAGAAATGAACGGCACTGCCCGCCATGACAAAGAGATGCCAGATGACGTGGCTGTACGGCATTTTCCGCGCCAGGTAGAAGATGGCACCGACCGTATAGCAGAGGCCGCCGGCCACGAGCCACCAGATGGCTTCCATTGGCAGCGTCTGTAAGAGCGGCTTGACCATAAAAACAGCAAACCAGCCCATGCCGAGATAGCAGAGCGTGCGCACAATGCGGAAACGCTTGGCCGCGAAGCACTGGAAGACGATGCCGATGACCGCCATGGCCCAGACAAAGCCAAACACGGCCCAGCCAAAACTGCCATGCAGCGGAATCAGCGCAAACGGCGTGTAATTGCCCGCAATCAGCACAAAGATGGCCGCATGGTCAATGACCTTGAAGACCGACTTGACCTTAAGATTCGTAAAGCTGTGATAAAGCGTCGAGGCAAGATACAGAAGAATCAACGAGATGCCATAGACAAGACAGCTCGTCGTATGCCAGACGCCATCCCCCGCATAATAAATCAGCATGCCGACGAGAGCCGCCACAGCCAAAGCCGCGCCAACGCCATGCGTCACGGCATTGAGGACTTCCTCAAGTGTAACAGGTGCCTTTAAAGCAACTGTATGTTTCATAAAAAAACCTCCCCTCTTGACGAGGATACTATGATTAGGCTATTTCATTATCCTTCATTTTGCGTCCGTTGTAAAATATCCGACAAGGGTCTCAGCAGGCGTATACCGCCGCGGCCATGCGTCAGAGCAATATCCCCGCTGTCCACCATTTCATGGCAGACTGTGCGAATCTGACTTTCAGGAACGTGCAGACTTGAAGCCAATGTCCGCCGGCCTAAATGACGGCCTTCCTGTGCAGATTCTGCCAATAATAGTAAGACTTTTTCACGCAGATTACCCGCTTTCTGGCAGAGCTGCGTCAGTTCTGCACCACTATTGTATATATTACGCATCGGCGGCAGCAAGTCCCCCACCTGCGGTCTGCCAGTATCACATATATTCAGCAAATACTCCACGAGATTCTGAAGTTCACGGATATTGCCCGGCCATGTGTATGTTTGCAGCACAGGCAAAATATCCTGAAAATAATCTTCTGCCTCCTGTACTGACAATGATGGTTTAAATTGACGTAAAAATGATGCCGCCAACAGGGGGATATCTTCTTTTCGCTCATGAAGAGACGGCAAAGACAAAGGCAGGATGTTAAGCCTGTAATAGAGGTCTTTGCGGAATTTCCCCTGCTGTATCAGCTCAACAAGGTTCTGATTTGTCGCTGCAATGATGCGCACATCGATATGAACCGACGTCGTGCTGCCGACTCTGCGGATTTCTCGTTCCTGCAGGACACGCAAGAGTTTGATTTGGAAAGACAGCGGCGCATCACCTATTTCATCGAGAAAAATCGTTCCCTTGTTGGCACGCTCAAAAAGCCCCATTGCCCCATGGCGTGAAGCACCAGTGAAAGCACCTTCTACATAGCCGAAGAGTTCCGAATCCAGCAGTGATTCTGTAATTGCTGCAAAATTTACAGCAACGAAGGGCCCGGAAGACCTCGGTGACGCATTATGGATACTTTGGGCAAACAGCTCTTTGCCCGTCCCGCTTTCTGCCTGAATCAGGACAGTCGATTCCGATGCTGCAAATCGTTTGGCGATTCGCACTGCCTTCTGCAATGCAAAAGAACTGCCAAGAATATCTTCAAAATGATACACTGCCGCCGTATGCTCTTCCTGATGTTTACGCGTGACCACATCTTCCAGCCGACTGACTTCCTGACGCAAATGCGCACTTTCTTTTTCATAATGATGCCCTGCAGCAATAAAGCCGACCATATCACGTACATATTTTGCTGAAAGAAAATCTGCATAATACGGCAGGATGCCCAATCGGGATAAAAGCTCCACAAGTGAGGTTATATCGATAAGGCGTGTATGGATATCCACAATCTTTTCAATGGAAGATGGCACCAGCTGAGCTTCTCCCGGCGTCACGGCAACTTTTGCTACATGCGGATCCTTCATGCCAGGATAATAGGCATAATAATTCAAATGGTCAATTCCCAGCGTCTGCAAAAGTGATATCGTATCATCGGCCGATGATTTTGCATCATTGACCAGCAGTACATTGGTCCCTGTCGGTATCTCGAATAATTTGTTGACTGCATGATAATTGATAGAGCGGCGTGCTATCATGAACGGTGTATTATCTGTTACATGCTTTCTGGCTCGTGCATATGACAACTGACTGGAAAAGACAGCAAAGTCTGCATCAATTTTTTCTGGCAGATTGCCTTCAATATAATAATCACTGATATTGACGCGGCTGCCCAGCAGGTCGTGCAGCTGCTCACGGCAGCTGTACGACGTCTTGCGTCCCATAGCAATCAATGCGATGTGTTTCACTGGTCTTCCTCCTAATGGGATAAAACGGGATTCTTCCCTATTATATCATATGATATTCCCATTGATACCATAAATATTACACTTTACTGTATCTTTCTTTATGTATACTGTATTCTTTACAACTTTATTATTGGCTTGTGACCTGTGAATATACAATGCTTCTGTGGTAATCATCTGCGGAAAAATTATTTTATTTTTATGGGAAAGAAAAAGTTGGCATCATTCTTGCATCTTTATTTAGTGTCGACATGATATCTTCATTCAGATTCGTAACACAAGGAGGAATTTCATATGGAAAAGAAGGATGCCCCCAAGATTAAAGTCGGCTGGGTTGGCTATGCCGCTTTTATTTTTGCTATCATCTTGTTCTCCGGAATTTTTTCATCTTCGGACACCTGGCTCAGGGTATTCGACTTCAACGTTCTCAACGGTAAATTCGGTACCATTCCGCCAGGAGCCGAAAAAGCCTTGGACTTCCGCGGTGCCGGCGGTACCGGTGCACGTGATGGTTTCCTTTTCGCCATTGAACTCATCCCTGCCGTCATTCTCGCCCTCGGCATCGTCAATGTCATTGACGGACTCGGCGGTCTGCGTGCTGCGCAAAAGCTCATGACACCAATTCTGAAGCCTCTGCTTGGTATTCCAGGCATCACAGCGCTGGCAAGTATCGCCAATATGCAGAGCACCGATGCCGCAGCCGGCATGGTCAAGGAACTCTATGACCAAGGTGAGATTACAGATAAGGAGCGTTCTATCCTCATCGCTTATCAGACCAGTGCTTCTGCTTTCATCACCAACTATTTTTCCTCAGGAGCCGCAGTCTTCAGCTTTATTCTGACACCAATCATCATCCCACTCATCGTCATGTTCGTCTTCAAGATTATCGGCGGCAATCTCATGCGTATTTATCTGAAGATGTTCTATAAGGAAAATGCAAATGGAGGGAATGAAAATGGCAACGCCTGATACTGCAAAAACAGAAAAGAAGAAAAATATTCTCGACCTCTTCATTGACGGTGCCCGCAACGGCTTTACCATTGGCACGACGAGCCTGCTGCCGAATGTCATCATGGCATTTGTCATCATCCGCATTCTCGATGTCACGGGCCTTCTTCATCTCATCGGTATTGTCTGCGCGCCAATCATGGCGTTATGGGGCCTCCCCGGTGAAGCTGCTACGGTACTCGTCACGGCCATCATGAGCATGGGCGGCGGCATCGGCGTGGCCATGAGCCTCTATACTTCCGGCATCCTTGACCCCGCTGCCCTGACTTCTCTTGTACCTGCTATTTACCTTATCGGCAATCCTGTACAGAATGTCGGACGCTGCCTTGGTATTTCCGGCGTCAATACGAAGCATTACGTCGCTATCATCAGCATCTGCTTCATTAATGCACTGCTTTCCATTTGGGTTATGCGCTTCCTGCTGTTGTTCTTCTAAGCTCTTAAATAACAATATATCTTAGTTTGTATTTTATTTCTTTGAAAGGATGAGTACTATGTCAGATAAACCATTCTTCACAATGATTCGCAATGCCCATATCTACGCTCCCGAAGATCTTGGCATTCAGGATATACTTCTGGCCGGCGAAAAAATTGCCGGCATCGGCAAAGGAATTGAACCGCCACAGGGCATTGAATGCCGTGAAATCGACCTCAAAAATGCACGGGTACTGCCGGGATTCATTGATGGCCATGTCCATATGATTGGCGGCGGCGGTGAAGGCGGCTTCCATACGCGCACGCCGGAACTCGTACTCTCGAAGGTCACGCTGTCCGGTGTCACGACCGTCTGCGGTCTTCTTGGTACCGACGGCACGACGCGTCACGTTGAAAGTCTGCTCGCTAAGGCCAGAGGCCTTGAAAACGAAGGTCTTTCTACCTACATCTACACAGGAGCCTACGAACTTCCTACCCCAACTATCACTGGCAGTGTGCGCAAGGATATCGTCATGATTGACAAAATCATCGGCGCTGGCGAAATTGCCATGAGCGACCATCGTTCCGGTCAGCCTCAAGCCTGGGATTACCGCCGTCTTGCAGCCGAGACACGCGTTGGCGGCATGATCAGCGGCAAATGCGGTATTATCAACATGCATATGGGCGATGGCAAAAACGGCCTCAAATATCTCTTTGAGATTACTGAAGATGGTGAGATTCCTAAAACGCAGTTCCTGCCCACTCATATCAACCGCAATAAGAAGCTTTTTGCTGAAGGCATCAAATGGGCTAAAGAAGGCGGCTATATGGATATCACTTCAGGCATTGACCCCAGCCATCCGGGGTCTGAGAACGCTGTAAAGCCAAGTGAAGCTGCCAAAAGAGCACTCGATGCAGGTGTTCCCCTCTCCCACATCACTATGAGTTCTGATGGCAACGGCAGTATGCCGGTCTTTGATGAGGCCGGCAATCCAATCGGTGTGGGCGTCGGCGACCAGCATTCGATGTTCACGGAATTCCGTGATATGGTCCAAAAAGAAAATATCCCCATCAATGAGGCTATTCAGATTCTCAGCACCAATGTCGCCAAGGCCCTCAAGATTTACCCGAAAAAAGGCTTGCTGGCACCGCAGAGTGATGCTGACTTCATCGTTATCTCTGATGATTTCGAGCTTGAGCATGTCTGGGCAAGAGGACAGCAAATGGTCGCTGACGGACAGGCAATTGTCAAAGGTACGTTCGAAGATTAATGTCACTGGACAAACTACAATACATATAATTACAACAAAAATGGAGCAGATTTTTCTGCTCCATTTTTTACATAATGAATTTTGCCTGCGGTGTTTATTTAAGCTGCCAGCGGCCAGCTGATATCTCTAGCCCCCTTCGGCTCGACGACTTCTGCATTATAAGCAATGCTAAGACGCGTTGCTTCTTCGATTTCCTCAGCGGTCGAGGCCGGGTTGCGGCGGATTTCGTAGACTTCATGAGAAGCCTGTTTGATGGCAAAGGACTGCGGCGTGTGGAACTGCAGCTCGACGCGCGTACCGAAAGGGCTCAGCAGATGGACGTTGACGCCCTGATAGAACTTGCCTCCCCAAGCGTTGTGGAATTTCTCGACACGGTAGCCTTTTTCCGTAAGTACCGCCAATGCCTTTGGCACCATCTCGCTGTAATCTTCAGCCGAGCAGGTCAGCGTATAGCGAAGGACATCGCTGACGCCGGCAGCAGCGGCCATCAGGCTGACCTGGTCTTCTTCCGCATCGCTTTCAATCTTGCGGGCCAGGCTGTCCATGCTCTTGAGGCGGTACTCGAGCCCCTGCAGGTGTGCAGAGGATTTTTCCAGCGTGCGCATATCGGCAGTAACCTCAGGCTCAGCCGTCTCAGCCTTGCTCAGCAGAGCTTCAGCCAAGAGGCGGCTGCGCTGCTTCCTGGTCAGGCGGTCGCCGCCTTTGCCGAGCTGTCTCGTATCGACAGCCTCATTGTCCACCATGACCGCAGCCAGGGCCTTGTTGGGGCTTGGCGCTGCGTAGCCGGGCAGTATGTGGATTGGTGAAAGTACGGCCATCACCATGATGACGGCGGCCGTCAGGCTGCGCATAAACGCGCCGGCCCCTGTCACCTTACGCGAAAAGCGCGCCGGCTTAAATTTACGGAACGAGCGCGTGACGCCGCGTCCCGTCTTCTTATTATGGATTTCCGTCAGCTCTTGTCCTGCCTTCATTTGCATTCCCTCCAGACGACGTTGTTATCTTTCTTACAGGTATATCATAGCAAGCGAAACTTGAAAACAACTGATTGCTTCTGAAAACTATATGAAAATCGAAAAAGTCAGCCAAAATCCAGGCTGACTTTTTCTTATTCCTTCATTATAAAGTTTCAGCAAAGCGTTTCTGTATCGTATGCAGGCGCAGAGAAAGGAACACCGCGCCAACGGCAATGCCAAGAATCAGGCCGCACCAGTAGCCATACGGGCCGAGCTGCGTAAACGCCGCCAAGGCCCAGCCAACAGGCAGTCCGATGACCCAGTAAGAAACGACGGCGAGTACAAAGGTCACGTGCACATCCTTATAGCCGCGCAGTGCCCCCTGCAAAGGCGCGTCGATGCTGTCGGCCAGCTGCAGAAATACCGCAAAGACGAGAAAGACGACCAGAAGCTCCTGTACATCCGGACTCGATGTATAAAGACTTGCAATGACATCGCGAAACTGCACGAGCAGCAGGGCAAGGCTGCCCTCAAACAAAAACGTCAGCAGCCGCCCGAGACGGATGAACGCCGCCGCGTCCTCACTTCTGCCCGCACCAATCTCAAAACCGACGAGAATCGTCAAGGCCATGCTGGCGGAAAGCGGAATCATGTAGATGAGCGTCGTAAAGCTCATAGCCGCCTGATGCGCCGCGACGACCGTCGTGCCGTAAATCGTCATGAACAGGCCGACGGCGCTGAAGATGCTCATCTCACAGAACATCGTGCTGCCAATCGGAATGCCAAGGGACAGGGCCTTTTTCCATTCCGCAGGATGGGGATGCGGCAGCCCGCGAAAGACATGGTAGTTGCGAAAAGGCTCGATGCAGCTGACCACGAGGATATTGCAGAGAAAATTCAGCACAAAGGCAATGGCCGAACCGATGCCCGCGCCGATACCGCCAAAGGCCGGCACGCCCAATGCCCCGTACATAAAGACATAATTCGCCGCTACATTGACCGGCACGGTCAGCAGCGTCACCATCATCGTCAAACGCGTGTAGCCGTGAGCATCGATGAGATTGCGCAAGACGCCCGACAGGAAAATCGGCACGATGCCAAAGGCAATTGCGATGAGATAGCCGGCCGCCACATGAGCAACCTTGGGTTCAAGACGAAGATAGTCAAGAATGAACGGCACAAAGAGGATGCCAAGCAGCAGAAAGAGAAAAGCCAGGCCCAAGGACCAGTAAAAACCCTGACGCACGACAAAGGCGATTTCCTTTTTCTCCCCTGCCCCATAATGCTGCGAGATGACCGGCGTCAGTACCGAAATGACACCGAGAAACGAGCCAAAGAACGGCATGAAGAGGTTCGAACCAACGGCCACGCCCGCCAGGTCCTGCTCACTAACGTGGCCGGACATGACGGTATCAAAAAATCCCGTCGATGTCAGGGCAATCTGCGTGATGAAGATGGGCAGCAGCACCGCAAAGAATTTCTTTGCTTTTTTCTTATATTGTGGCTGATAGATCATGCCTCACTGTTCATCCTTGCGCAGGCAGCAGTTCTTATACTTCTTGCCGCTGCCGCACGGACAGGGGTCGTTGCGTCCGACTTTGGGCTTGCGCACCTGATCAAACGGGATGATGCGGCCCTGACCGCTCTTTTCCATGAGCTCCGCCGGCGTATGGCCCTTAAGCTGCCAAAGGTGTGTCTCATTATTGAAAGCAGCGAGGACGGGCACGATGGCCTCAGCTTTATCCTCATCCTTCATGAGCCCGAGTTCTTCCAGATATTCGACAGCTTCCTGCAGGGAGCCGCCATTCTGCAGCAGGATGAGGATTTCTCCGGCCACATCAGCCGCTTTCAGAACATCATAGCCATGTTCTTTCATAAAGAAGGCAATGAGCGCACGGTACGACGGTGTGTCCGGCGTATACGTATCCGCACCGGCAGCATGAACTTCCTCGTACGTGAGCTTGGCAAAATCAAGGTCGCTGCGGCGCAGCTGTTCATTCTCAAGCTTTTCCTCATCAATGAGCGTATAGTATTTGACCCCCTGCGGCAGCGCCGTCACGATATTTTTCCAGCACGAGACATTGAGCATGACACCGGCAAAATCCATAAAGCTGATTTCAGCACGCTGTTTTTCGTCAAGATAAGAGAGCACGGCTTCGTAGAGCTGCTCAAAGTTCATATAGCCATAGTGATAGAGCAGCCCGGCCGCCAGGCGCGCCATCTCCGTGTTGCGGGCCACGAGTGCCGGATATGTCTCATCATTCATACGCGAGAAAACCGCCAGTACCTCTTCCGGCATATACCAGACCAGGCCGTCCCCTTCTTTGCCGCAGGACAAGAAGCCGAGGCCGCGCAGATAGTCAAGGCGTTCATCGTCCTCGCCCAGCTTTCGCGAAAGGCCGTCATGCTCGACAAAGTCTTTGAAACAGACGTACTCTTCTTCCAAAAGCGATGGCAGCCAGCGGGCGGCAAATTCTTCTACAGCCGGCACGAGGCGTTCGATGAGCTCGGCCTTTTTAAGGGAGCTTGCTCCCGTCACGTTGAGATTGAAGCGGATATCGTCAAGCTCCGCCTTCGTCATAGCGGCCATCATGCCGGCCAGTGTGCGCTTCTCCGGCAGTTTGTGGCGGTAAAGCTGTTTCCTGCGCTCTTCCCGACCCTCGGCCATCATTGCTTCGAGACTCTCTTCTGTGTCCATTGCCATGAACTTCTGATCCTGTTCCAAAAAATTTCCCTGTCCTTTCCTAAACATCCATATCTCACAATATGCTCATGATTCCTATCAGTAAAATGGCCCCGCCTACTTCGGCAGGGCTATAAAGAAATAACTAAATTAACAAATGAACGAAGCAGCGGAGCTTTTATCAGCCAAAGTAATCGGCAATGCCATCGGCGATGCCTTGTGCCGCCTTCTTGATGCCGTCTTCACTGTTTAAGAGCTGTTCTTCCTGCGGGTTCGAGATGAACGCTACCTCAACGAGAGTTGCCGGCATATCCGTGTGCTTGACCACGTAGAAATTGCAGCTCTGCGTACCGCGGCTCTGCGTGCCAATCTGGTCGATGACGCCCTGGCGTACCTTGTCGGCAAGGTCGCGCGAACGCTTGGAGCCCAGCGAGTAATAATAGCCCGTCGTGCCCTTGGCCGCACCGCTCGAGAACGAATCCATATGAATCGAGAGGAAGATATCCGATTTCGTGTTGTTCGCCACGTCGCAGCGGGCCTGCAGTTCCTCGATATCCGAGGCATTGGCGCCTTTTGGCGATACCTCGGTATCCGTCGTACGCGTCATATAGACGGTCGCTCCCTCAGCCACAAGCAGGCGGCGCAGTTCATTGGCAATGCGCAGCGTCACGGTCTTTTCCATCACGCCCGTCGGCCCGATAGCCCCCGAGTCGTTGCCGCCATGACCGGCGTCAATCGTGATTTTCTTGCCTTTGACGCCATTGAGGGCTGCAATATCCGCATCCGTATCATCCGAGATAATGGCACCGTCATTGCCGGTATTGGTGTTAGAATTTGTTTGGCCCTTATCCCCGCTGGTGTTTCCCGCCGTCTGACTGCCTGTACCGGCAGCATCCTTTGCCGGGCCATCGATATCCTCACTCTTTGAGACAGGTGTCGTGGCAGCAGGCTTTGTCGGCGTGACAGGCTGGGTCTGCGCCGCAGAGGACGGTTTCCCTGTCTGGGATGTTGGCTTCGTCTCTGACGGATTCTTCTGCACGGACGATGAAGAAGACGTATTCGGCTTCGTAGCAGCAGGCTTCTTCACATCCGGCGTGGCAATGACGGTCTTGGAGCTGTCATTGAGATTGCCAAAGTCGAGTACAACACGTCCCGGTACCGGGCCGCCCGCTAAGGGGAATACCTTGTAGTTGTTGCTGCCGACTTTATTTTCGACCACGACGCGCACGGTATTCTTATTGAACTGACCGATGCGGATATCGTTGACAAAGCGGCTGTCCACGGAAATTTGCCGTTTGACTTTGGCCGCGAGCCATGCTCCCTGAATATCAACGATGACACGGTCCGGGTTCTTCAGTGTCATTATCGTATAACGAACCGGCTTGCTCGCATCGACGACGATGCGGATTTTGTCGGCACCGCTGTTGACGCGCACAGCCGTAATCTCAGCCATGCCGCTCACGCGCTCGCTGAAATCAGAATCCGCAGCTGACACGCCCGCCATCGGCAGCAGCATGACTGCGATGACAGATAACAGGAACAGTACGCGCTTCATATGACCCCTCCAACATTAATTCGCTCGCGGCAGCTGCCAACGGCGCTGTCACGAAGACATTCTACGTTTTATTATCCCCTTTCTTCCTGAAAAAATCAAGAAAAGTTACCTGAGAAGCGCAGAATTTTCCTTTGCGCACAAAAAAAGAGCGATCGCTCGCTCCCTTTCATCACAAAATCAAAGCATGTTCTGCAGAAATGCCTTTGTGCGCTCTTCCTGCGGATTGCTGAAGAACGGCTCTGGTTCTCCCTGTTCAACAATCGTGCCGTCGGCCATGAAGATGACATGGCTCGCGACCTCACGTGCAAACGTCATTTCGTGCGTGACGACGACCATCGTCATGCGCTCTTCCGCCAGTTCGCGCATGGTCTTGAGTACTTCGCCCGTGAGTTCCGGGTCAAGTGCAGACGTCGGCTCATCGAACAGCATGATGTCCGGCTTCATGCAGAGCGCGCGGGCAATGGCCACACGCTGCTGCTGGCCGCCTGACAGCTGCGACGGATAATACTCCGCGCGGTCAGCAAGGCCGACTTTTTCCAAAAGTTCTTTGGCATACGGCAGGATTTCCGCCTTCTTCATGCCCTTGACCAGCATCGGTGCCTCGATGAGATTCTCCATGACCGTCATATGTGGGAACAGATTGAACTGCTGGAACACCATGCCCGTGTGCGAGAGAATTTCGCGGCTCTTCTTCGCATCGGCATATTCGGCCACACCGTGTTCATCCGTATCGGCGAGGAATTCGCCTTCAATCTCAATCGAGCCTGAGTCAATCGTCTCAAGCTTATTGATGCAGCGCAGAAGCGTGCTCTTGCCCGAACCGGACGGGCCGATGATGGCGAGCACTTCACCGCGCTTGACTTCGATATCGATGCCCTTGAGCACGGAAAGGTCGCCGAACGATTTATGGATATCATGCATGCGCAGCATGACTTCTGCATCATTATTTGTCGTATTTGCCATAATGGGCCTCCAGTTTCTTGAACATCCAGGTCAGGACGAATGTCATGGCCAGATAGAAGATGCCGGCAATCAGGAACGGCGTCATATCGAACTCGCGCTGGACAATCGTGCGTGCAACGCGCAGCAGGTCGTTCATGGCAAGGATATAGATAAGAGACGTATCCTTGACGAGGTTGATGGTCTCGTTCGAAACCGGCGGCAGCACGATGCGGATGACCTGCGGCAGGATGATGCGGCGCATCGTCTGCGGATAGCTCAGACCCAGCGTCTTAGCAGCTTCATACTGTCCCTTCGGCACCGACTGAATGCCGGCACGGAAAATCTCCGCAAAATACGCCGCATAGTTGAGCGTGAAGGCCAGCAGCGCTGCAGCGATGTCCGGCAGCATGACACCGACCATCGGCAGGGCAAAGTAGACAAACAGCAGCTGCAGCATCAGCGGCGTGCCGCGCATGAGCCAGATGTAAAATTCCATGAACGCACTGAGCGGCCGCCATTTTGAGAGTCTGCCCAGCGCGGCGAGCATGCCGAGCGGCAGGGCTATAATCAATGTGATGAAGAAGATTTCGAGTGTAATCTCGGAGCCTTCCAGCATCTGTAATATCGTATCAAGCAGATTATCCATCGTTTTTTCTTCTCCTCTGCGGATTCCTTTAGTCTAGCAAAGTATTAACATACCATCCATTGTACAAAAAAAGGCTTGACGAATCAAGCCTTTTCTTATTTATATTCCTTAATTATATTCCTTAATAATAAGGAGCGTTCGTTACTTCGTGATGTCCTTGCCAAACCACTTTTCCGAAATCTTGGCCATCGTGCCATCGGCCTTCATCTCATTGAGGACCTTCTGGACATCATCGCGCAGAGCCGTGTTGTCCTTGGCAAAGGCAATGCCGAACTGGCTGACAGGACCGACTGCCACATCGACGGCATCGATGGAATCCGGATGTTTGCTCATATAGTAACGTCCGACGATTTCATCACCGACAACCGCATCGATACGGCCGTTCTCGAGGTCCATAAAGGCCGTGACGAAGTCAGAGTACTTCTTGACTTCCTTGACATCTTTCTTGAAAAAGTCCGTCTTATCCATGTATTCCTCGGCAGTCGAAGCACTCTGCGTGCCGACCGACTTGCCGGCAAGGCTCTTTTCGTCCGTAATATCCGTGCGGCCCTTCTTGACAAAGATAATCTGACGGTTGTCCATGTAAGGATCCGAGAAGAGCATGTTCTCTTTGCGCTTCTCCGTGATGTCAAGACCATTCCAGAGAACATTGACGCGGCCGCTCTTGAGTTCCGCTTCTTTACTCGACCAGTCAATAGCCTTGAATTCTACTTCACGGCCAAGGCGTTTCGAAGCCTCTTTGGCGAGGTCAACATCGAAGCCCGTGATCTCATTGTTTTCATCCTTAAAGCCCATCGGCGGGAAATTATCGTCAAGACCGACAATGATTTTGCCCTTATCACCTGAGCCAGAACCATTATTGGCAGCTTTCTGGCCGCCGCAGCCCGTGACAAAAGCAGCCGTCATAACGGCAGCGAGCCCCAGTGCGAGAATCTTCTTCCACTTCATAGTAACCTCTCCCTATTTATTTCTTTACTCAATTAAAGGATTAACATGATGTTATTATACGGAATCTCTACAGCGATGTCAAGTCAATGTCAAAGAATCGTTATAATTTTTCCCGTTTATCCGTTTCCCATGGTCATTTGTATCTGAATTTGCAATTTGCGTCAAATTGTATACACAATACTTTATTTTTATTACAAAATCAATTTTATCTATTGACTAAATTCTGCACTTGCCTTATGATAGGGGCTGAACAAAGAAATAACCGCAGCTCAATGCTGAGTACAAGCAGTAACACAGCTGCGGTTTTATTTCAATCACGTATGTGAAATTATTAACTTTATTCGCTGAGGAGGAGAGTTCTATGAAGCCAATTCATAAGATATTGGTACCAAACCGCGGAGAGATCGCCATCCGTATTTTCCGTGCCTGCCATGAGCTGGGCATCCGCACCGTTGCTGTCTATTCCAAGGAAGATGTCCTGTCCCTGCACCGCAGCCGCGCCGATGAAGCATATCTGGTAGGCAAAGGCAAAAAACCGGTCGACGCTTACCTTGATATCGAAGACATTATCCGCATCTGCAAGGCACACGATGTCGATGCCATCCATCCGGGCTATGGCTTTCTCTCCGAGAACGCCCAGCTCGCCAAACGCTGCGAAGAAGAGGGCATTACCTTCATCGGCCCGAAAGTCGAACATCTGCAGATGTTCGGCGATAAAGTCAATGCGAGAATTCAGGCTGAAAAAGCTCAGATTCCAATGATTCCGGGCACGAACGGCGCCGTCAAGGACTTCGCCGAAGTCAAGGCCTTTGCCGAGAAAGTCGGACTGCCGGTCATGATCAAGGCCATCAATGGCGGCGGCGGCCGCGGCATGCGCCGTGTTGACCGCATGGAAGACCTCGAAGAAGCCTTCAACGAAGCCCGCTCCGAGGCAAAACGCGCCTTTGGCGATGAGGATGTTTACGTCGAAAAATGCATTCTGAACCCGAAACACATCGAAGTTCAGATCATGGGCGATACCCACGGCAATGTCATCCACCTCAATGAACGCGACTGCTCCATCCAGCGCCGTCATCAAAAAGTCATTGAGATGGCGCCGGCCTGGTCCCTGCCAAAGGCATTCCGCAAGAAAATCTGCGATGCAGCCTTGAAAATTATGAGAAATGTTCATTATGTCAATGCCGGCACGGTCGAATTCCTCGCCGACCAGGATGAAGAACACTTCTATTTTATTGAAGTCAATCCGCGTGTCCAGGTCGAGCATACGGTCACCGAGGCCATCACGGATATCGATATCGTCAAAACGCAGATTCGCGTGGCAGAAGGCTATGCCCTCTCGGATCCGGAAATCGGCATCAAGAGTCAGGAAGATGTCCCCTGCAACGGCGTGGCCATCCAGTGCCGCATCACGACCGAAGATCCACAGAACAATTTCATGCCGGATACGGGCAAGATCAACGACTACCGCAGCGGCGGCGGCCCCGGCATCCGCCTCGATGCCGGCACGGCTTATACCGGTGCCGTCATCACGCCGTATTACGACTCACTGCTCGTAAAA
This sequence comes from Mitsuokella apri, assembly GCF_051886055.1. Taxonomy (NCBI): domain Bacteria; kingdom Bacillati; phylum Bacillota; class Negativicutes; order Selenomonadales; family Selenomonadaceae; genus Mitsuokella; species Mitsuokella apri. The sequence continues at coordinate 76,764 of NZ_JBJEXT010000070.1, forward strand.
GTCACGGCCCATGCGAGCACGGCCATTGAGACCATCCAGCGCATGCTGCGCTGCCTTGATGAATTCCGCATTGGCGGCGTTAAGACGAATATTTACTTCCTTAAGAATATGCTCATGGACAAGCATTTCCAGGCAGGCACCTGCAACGTCAATTACATTGACCACAATCCGGAGCTCCTCCTGGATCCCCATGTCGTCGATGAACCGGGCACGAGCCTCCTGTCTTACATCGGCGATGTCACGGTCAATGGCTTCCACGGCAACGGCGCGAACCCGAAGCCTAGATTTGCTACGCCGGAAAAACTCGATGCCAGCAATGAAGAATGCCCAGCCGGCACGCGTCAGCTCCTGCAGAAGCTCGGACCAGAGAAATTCTCCAAGTGGATTCAGGAACAGAAACAGGTCCTCTTAATGGATACGACCTACCGCGATGCCCATCAGTCCCTGCTCGCCACGCGTATCCGCACCAAGGATATCATGAATGCCATCCATTACACGGCCTGCAAGGTTCCGCAGATTTATGCCTTCGAAGACTGGGGCGGCGCTACTTTCGATGTCGCTTACCGCTTCCTCGATGAAGACCCGTGGGAGCGCCTGCGCAAGATGCGCGCGGCTGCGCCAAACATCCTGTTCCAGATGCTGACGCGCGGTGCCAACGTAGTCGGCTACACGAACTATCCGCCTGAAGTCATCCGCCAGTTCCTGCGCCTTGCAGCCGAGAACGGCGTCGATGTGTTCCGCATTTTCGACTGCCTCAACCAGCTCGACCATATGACCTTGTCGATTGATGAAGTCCGCAAGCAGGGCAAACTTGCCGAAACGGCCATCTGCTATACGGGTGATATTCTCGACGGCAGCCGCCAGAAATACTCCCTGCAGTATTACACGAATCTCGCGAAGGAAATGGCCAATGCCGGCGCAAATATCATCGCCATCAAGGATATGGCAGGCCTTTTGAAGCCGGAAGCGGCTTACGCTCTCGTTTCGGCCCTCAAAGATGCCGTAGACCTGCCGATTCACCTGCACAGTCACGAAGGCGGCGGCTGCACGCTCTACAGCTACGCAAAAGCCATCGAAGCCGGAGTCGATATCGTCGATGTCGCAACAAGTGCACTCTCCGGCGGCACGAGCCAGCCGTCCATGACCGCCCTCATTCAGGCTCTTTCGAATAATCCGCGCCAGCCGCAGATGAATATCGAAGAACTCGAGAAAATTGACCGCTACTGGCAGGTTGTCCGCAGCTACTACGCTGGTGTCGACGGCAAGATGACGAGCCCGAACACGACGGTCTTCCAGCACGAAATGCCGGGCGGCCAGTACACGAATCTGCGCCAGCAGGCCAAGGGCGTCGGCCTCGGCGACAGATGGCCTGAGGTCTGCCGCATGTACGCTAAGGTCAACCAGATGTTTGGCGATGTCATCAAGGTCACGCCGTCCTCGAAGGTCGTCGGCGATATGACGCTCTTCATGGTTCAGAACAACCTGACCGAGAAGGATATCTTTGAACACGGTGAGACACTCGACTTCCCGAAATCCGTAGTCGACTTCTTCGATGGCAAACTCGGCATCCCGTACGGCGGTTTCCCGGAAAAACTGCAGAAAATCATTCTGAGAGGTGCACAGCCTCATCTCGAAACGCCGCCAGAGCCAATCGACGAAGTCAAGATTGGCGCGGATATGCTGGCCCTGCGCATGCCGGACAGCGAGGAATCCGTTTCAAGCTACTGCATCTATCCAAAAGTTTACAAGGATTATATCCAGCGCTTCCATAAATACGGCGACCTCTCCATCCTCGATACGCCGACTTACTTCTTCGGCATGAAGCCGGGCGAAGAAATCTGGGTCCGCCTCAATGGCAAGATGGTCCTCATTCGCATGAACTACATCACTTCGCCGTCCGACGACGGGTTCCGCGAAATCCAGTTCGAGGTCAACGGCATGCCGCGTGAAATCCGCGTCCGCGATAAGGCTGCTTCGGAGGAGACAACAGTGATCCGTCAGGCAGACCCGACTGTACCGGGCGAAGTCGGTGCAACGCTTTCGGGCTCTGTCCTGCGCCTCATCGCTGCCAAAGGCGATGTCGTCAAGAAGGGCGATCCTCTGATGGTCACGGAAGCCATGAAGATGGAAACGACGATCACGGCGCCAATCGATGGCGTGGTCGAAGAAATCTACGTCAAGGCCGGCAGCCGCATCAGCTCCGGCGACCTGCTTGCTACGATTCAGTAAATCCTCTGCAGCACATAAAGACATACAAAAAAGGACTCCTATGAGTCCTTTTTTATTGCCCTATTCTATAAAGATACAGCTTATTCATAACGCAGGGCTTCAATCGGGTCGAGCTTCGCTGCCTTGCGCGCTGGATAAATGCCGAAGAACAAACCAATGCCGACAGAAAACACAAACGAGACAATGATTGGCGTCGCTGTAATAACCGTTGTGAAATTGCCGAATTTCGAAATCAGCTGCGAAGCGCCAATGCCGACAAGAATGCCGATGAGGCCGCCGATGACGCCGATGACCATGGATTCGATGAGAAACTGTGTCATGATATTCATGAACGTCGCCCCTAAGGCCTTCCTTATGCCGATTTCACGCGTTCGCTCCGTGACGGAGACCATCATGATGTTCATGATGCCGATGCCGCCGACGAGCAGCGAAATGCCGGCAATCGCACCCAAGAGCAGCGTCAGCATCGAAGTCGACTGACTGACCGTTTCCATCAGACTCGTCAGATTGCGTACGGTAAAATCATCTTCCTTGTTGCCGGCGGTCAGATGATGGCGCTGGCGCAAAAGCGTCTCGATATTTTCCTGTACCTGGTCCATTTTCGTCGCATCCGATACCTGTACATTGATGGACTGCACATACGTAATGCCGAGCATGCGCTCCATCGCCGTCGTGATGGGCACGTAAATCATATCATCCTGGTCCTGCCCCATCGAGGACTGGCCTTTGCTTGCAAGAAGTCCGATGACTTTATACGGCTGATTGTTGATGCGGATGTTCTGGCCGACCGGATTTTTCTCTTCAAAAAGATTTGCTGCTACGGTCGTACCGATGACGGCCACACGGCTGCGTTTATCCATATCATTCGTAGAAATAAACGAACCATTCGAAACAGAGAGCGAACGAATGGACATGAATTCCGGCGTCACGCCCTGCACGGTTGTATTCCAGTTCTGATTGCCGTAGACAATCTGATACGAGGACTGGACAGTCGGCGAAACGTAATCGATATCCTTGATTTTGCTTTTGATGGCCGTCGCATCGTCGTATTTGAGCGTCTGACGCGAACCTGCCGCACCGCGCACGCCGCCTTTATTCGAGGCGCCCGGCGAGATGATCAGCATATTCGAGCCAAGACTCGCAATGGAGTTCGTGACATTTGAGCGCACGCCCATGCCGACGGATACGAGCGCGATAACGGCGCCGACACCGATGATAATGCCGAGCATCGTCAGGAGACTGCGCATCTTATTGGCATACAGCGAAGTAAGGGCCATGATGAAGCTCTCACTAAACAACATCCATAACCACTCCCTTCCCTTCGTCGCGCGTGATGCGGCCATCGCGCACGAGCAGCTGACGGCTGGCACAGGCCGCAATCTCCGGCTCATGTGTGACGAGGATGATGGTCCTGCCCATTTCGTGCATATTCTCGAAGATTTCCATGATTTCTTTCGTCGACTTCGTATCGAGGTTGCCCGTGGGCTCATCGGCCATGATGATGTGCGGGTCATTGACGAGAGCCCTTGCAATGGCCACGCGCTGGCGCTGGCCGCCCGAAAGCTCATTTGGCTGATGGTCGCCGCGGTCGCCAAGACCGACAGCTTCTAAAAAATGCTGTGCGCGCTTCATGCGCTCGTGACGGCCAACGCCGGCGTAGACAAGCGGCAGGGCCACATTCTCTAGTGCCGAGATGCGCGAGAGCAGATTGAAATTCTGAAAGACGAAGCCGATTTTACGGTTGCGCGTGACAGCCAGCTGGTCGTCGCTGAGTCCTGCCACTTCCTCGCCGTCAAGCTTATACGAGCCGCAGGTTGGACGGTCGAGGCAGCCTAAGATGTTCATGAGCGTTGACTTGCCCGACCCCGACGGCCCCATGAGGGCGGCAAATTCGCCCTTATGAATGTCAAGGTCAATGCCGGCGAGTGCCGCCAGCTCCTCGCCGCCAATCTTATAGATTTTTTTGATGCCGCGCAGCTCAATGGTATTGACTTTTTCTGTTTCTGCCATGATGTTTTCCTCTCTGCGCTTACATCGGCGGACCGCCCATGCCGCCGCCCCTCTTCGAAGAGCTGGAACTCGTCTTCTTCGCGGTATACGTCGAGACGACATCTTCGCCTTCCTCAAGGCCCGACAGAATTTCAACATATTCGTCGCTGTAAATGCCCGTCGTCACATAGCGATTTTCCTGCGAACCATCGGCATTGCGCACGATGACGTAGGAGCCATTCGAATCCGTCTTCAGAACGGAAATCGGCACGGCGAGTACATTGGCTTTATCGGCCGTATTGATCTCGACGCGGGCCGTCATGGCCGGCAGCAGCAGGCTGTCAGGGTCATCGACATCGAGCGTGACATAATAGTAAATGACGCTGGCTGAAGAAGAAGCCGAAGAGCCCGAAGACGAGCTGGAACTCGTATCCCAGCTGTTGCTCGTATCGGTCTGCGAAATTTTCGAGACGCGGGCCGTAAAGGTCTTATCCGTATACGTATCAACCGTAAACGTCGCTTCCTGTCCAACTTTGACATTGCCGATATCCGTCTCATCGACCTTGGCCTTGATCTGTTTGCTTGAAAGATCCGCAATGCGCATGATGACAGTCGGATTGTCCGACGTCGATACGGCCATCGTACCAACTGTCTTCGGTTCTCCGACAACCGTGCCGTCAATTGGGGCCGTGATGCTCGTCTCCGCTGCGTCCGACTCGGCCTGTGCGAGAGCCGACACAGCCGTATCGTAATTCATCTGGGCATCCTCAAGCTGTTTCTGCGTATCGGCGCCGATGCTGTAAAGATAACTGATGCGGTCGTATTCGGCCTTTGTATTCGTGACTTTGTACTGCGCCTGATCCCTTTTGGCTTCATAATCCTTGGCGTCGAGCGTTGCCACGGTCTGCCCTGCCTTGACCTGATCATTTTCCTTGACGAGCACGCTCTTGAGTCTGGCCGTGATTTTAGAGCTGACCTCGACCGAATCGACTGGCTGGATTGTGCCCGTGGCCGAAACCGTCGATTTCATATCCATGCGGACAACCTTAGTTGTCTCGACAGCAGCAGTCTGTTTTGCGGCCTGCTGCCCTTCATAATACTTATAGCCATAAAAAGCACCGCCCGCAATAATCAGGACAGCAATGACGGCTTTGACTTTCCCCGGTATTTTCGGTAATTTCGGTATGTTCACTGAGCTGCCTCCCCTTCGGCTAAATCATTTGCGACCTGATCGGATGACACATCGCCGGATGCTGGCTTGTTCGCCTTGGCTTCCTTCGCTTTCTGCACGGCCGAAGCCAGATTCTTGGTATCTTTGTCAGGTTTTGCATTCGCCGGTGCAACCGGTTTCTGCAGTACCGCTTCAGACTCCGCCGCCACAGCAGCCTGCGCCGTATCGGCAGGCGTTAAGAGCATTTTGGCCGCAGCTTCCTTTTCATGGTCCGTGAGTTCAATGCCCATGGCATTCTCGACCGTTGCCTTATAGCGCGCATAATCGTATTCGGCGCTGATGTAGTTGAGGCGGGCCGTTGACAGAGCTTCCTGCGCATCAATGATATCGAGCATCAAGCCTTCGCCGGCACGGTATTTCTCCTTGGCGATGAAATAATCTTCCTCTGCCTGACGCACGGCATCGCCGGTCGAATTCAGGCGCTTCTCAGCCTCGCGCATGTTATAATAGGCCTGACGCACCGAAAGGTCGATATCCTCTTTGTCTTTCGTCAGATTGAGCTTCGCGATATCACGGCTGACTTCCGCCTTGCGGACCTTGGCACGTGTCAGACCGTTATCCCAAAAATCCCAGGAGAGGGTTGCCCCTGCTGAAAAATCGTAATCCGTCCCTGAATTACGGGAAGGCTTGAACGTGTGCGCCCAATCCGGCCCTGCACTGACGGTAACACTCGGGCCGAATTCGGCTTTGGCCGCTTTCAGGGCATCCTCCTGCTGCTGATATTTATACGTATCGACCAGCAGGTCCTTGCGATTGCGGTAAGCATAATCGATACAGTCATTCATATCGATATCAAAATGATCATACGAAAAATCAGATGTCAGGTTCAAGGGCTCACTGCGGTCCATATTGATATAATTGCGCAAAGCTGCCAAATCCACCTCGTAGCTGTTCTGCGCTTTGATGAGGTTCTGCGCGGCGTTGCTGAGCTCGACCGAAGAGCGGATGACATCGATGCGGGCCTTGGAACCGGCAGCATAGAGCTGCTGGACATTCGTATAATGGTCCTGATATTTATCAACCGTTTCCTGACGTACATCGACCGTGCGGCGCGCTTCCAGCGCATCATAATAGGCCTTGATGACACTGAGTTTAAGGTCTTCGCGGCTGCGTTCGGTCGAAAGCTTCGCTGCCTCAAGACCCAGCTTACTGCTGTCGATATTCGCTTCTGCCTTGCCGCTCGTATAAACGGGATACGATGCTGTCACCCCAAGAGAACTCTTGCTTGTATCTGTCTCAGAAGAACTGTGCGTCTCTGCACTCAGGGATTCTGAACCCTTGATCTGCAGGCCATTTTCGATTTTTGTCTGGTCAAGTTCGGCCTGAGCCGTATCCTCGTTCTTCTGCGTGATGCGCAGGGCTGTGTTTTGCTCCAGCGCCATATCAATGGCATCCTGCAGGGAAAGGTCCGCGCAGGATGCAGCCGGCATGCCAAGGAGCATCGCTCCTAAAAGCATGACGGTCTCCTTCCCGTGACGTCTTTTCTTCATGTATTATCCTCCCGATCAATCGACAAGTGATTCTATTCTGTTCTCAGTCCATGGTTATTATCTTATCATATTTTTTGCAACTATTATATGATAGAATAAGGATGTTGCTATCGATTTACAGGACAATTAAATATATATTAAAGAAAGGAGAAGATTATGCACAGTCCTTATTTTGAGCAGGCACGTCTCCTGCTCAAGCAGTATTACGGCTACGATGATTTCCGGCCTGCTCAGAAACCCGTCATCGAGAGCCTGCTCACGGGCCGCGACACGGTCGCCATCATGCCGACGGGTGCCGGTAAGTCCATCTGCTTCCAGATTCCGGCATTGATTTTCCCCGGCCTCACCCTCGTGATTTCGCCATTGATTTCCCTGATGAAAGATCAGGTCGATGCCCTCGCCGAGCAGGGCGTGCCTGCCACCTATATCAACAGCTCGCTCTCCTTCGATGAGGCCGATGCACGCCTGCGGGCCACTGCCAGCGGGCAGTTCAAGCTCATTTACATCGCTCCGGAGCGCCTTGACACAAATTACTTCCAATATGTTCTCGAAAAACAGCCCATCTCCATGGTCGCTGTAGACGAGGCCCACTGCCTCTCCCAATGGGGTCACGATTTTAGGCCAAGCTACCGGCAGATTGCCCCCTTCCTGCAGGCCCTGCCGCGCCGTCCACTCGTCTCGGCCTTTACCGCCACGGCCACGCCTGAAGTCCGCGAGGATATCGTACGCCTGCTTGGCCTGAATAGTCCCGCTGTGCACGTCACAGGCTTTGACCGCCCGAATCTCTATTTTGAAGTGCGTCGCGGCGAGGATAAAAAGAAATTCATCGAACGCTATCTCAAAAGTCACGAAGATGAAGCCGGCATCATCTATGCCTCCACACGCAAAGAAGTCGATGCCCTCTATCATCTGCTGCAGAAAAAGCATTTTGCCGTCGGACGCTACCATGCAGGATTAAGTGACGAAGAACGCGCCGCCGCGCAGGATGATTTTCTCTACGATAATCTGCAGGTCATTGTCGCGACCAACGCCTTTGGCATGGGCATCGACAAGAGCAATGTGCGTTTTGTCATCCACTATAATATGCCCAAAAATATCGAAGCCTATTATCAGGAAGCCGGCCGCGCCGGGCGCGACGGTGAGCCCGGCGAATGCATTCTGCTCTTTTCGCCGCAGGACACGATGACGCAGAAATACCTCATCGATATCTCGACCGAAGATGAAGAGCGCAAGCGCCATAATCTCGGACGCCTGCAGAAGATGGTCGACTACTGCCACACGCCCGAATGCCTGCGCCATTTCATCATTCATTACTTTGGCGAAGAAAATGTGCCGCTGACCTGTGATAACTGCGGCAACTGCAGGGCGGGCCTTGAAGAGCAGGACGTGACGATTGATGCACAAAAAGTCTTTTCCTGCGTCTACCGCATGCACGAACGCTTCGGCCTGAATCTCGTCGCACAGGTGCTCAAGGGCTCCTCGGATAAACGCGTCAAGGAGCTTCATTTTGACCAGCTTTCCACTTACGGCCTCATGAAAGAACGCAGTCTCGCTGACATCAAGCTCCTCATCCAGCGCTTTGTCGCCACGGACTACCTCGCGCTGACCGAGAGCAAATATCCCGTGCTGACCCTGCAGAAAACTGCTTACCCCGTGCTGCGCGGCCAAAAAAAAGTCTTTCAGGCTGTGCCAAAAGAAATCACCCGCAAAGAAGCAGCACCGGAGCTCTTTGAATACCTGCGTGCCCTGCGCAGGGAAATTGCCCTGCGCGACCATATCCCGCCTTATGTCGTCTTTTCCGATGCCACGCTCAAGGATATGTGCGCCGTAAAACCGCATACGCGTGACGAAATGCTGCTCGTCAAAGGTGTCGGCGAACACAAGCTGAAAAAATACGGCACGGCCTTCCTCGAATGCATCCAGAAACACGCTTAATTCCAGCCAAAAACGGGACGTTCCACGATATCATAGCTCATATCATGGAACGCCCCGTTTTTCTATGCTTTGTCAGGTTTTACTGCTGCTGCAGTTTTTCCTGCAGCACTTCTTTGGCTTTATCAAGCTGTACATCCGTCGTGGCATCTTCCGGCATCGGCACTTCGACATCCGGTTCAATGCCCGTGCCGTCGATGCAGCGGCCATTTGGCGTATAGTACTTGGCAATCGTCAGCTTGAGACCGTCATTGTGCAGCATCGGCACAACGACCTGCACGGAGCCTTTGCCATACGACTTCGTGCCGACGAGTGTGGCAGCGCCCGTATCCTGCAGGGCACCTGCGAGAATCTCGGAAGCACTCGCGCTGTTGCCGTCAATCAGGACGACAATGGGGTATTTGCTCTCCTCCAGTTTCGACTCATGAACTTCTTTCGAGCCGTCGCGTTCGACTACCGAAACAATCGGCCCCTTCGGCACAACCATGTTCGCAATGTCGACACAGCTCGTGACAAGGCCGCCCGGATTCTCACGCAAATCGATGATGAGGCCTTTCATGCCCTGCTGCTCAAGCGATTCATAAGCAGATTTGAACTCTTTGCCCGTATTCTCCGAGAACGAGGAAATGCGGATATAGCCCATGCCGTCACCGAGCATGACGCCCTTGGCCGTATCGAGCTTGATGGTTGCGCGCGTGATTTTGTAATCCTGTACCTCACCATTGCGGCTGATGGAAAGTGTGACTTCTGTACCGACCTCGCCGCGGATATGCATGGCCACTTCCTCCGGCTGCATCTCCGTAACCGGCGTGCCGTCAACAGCCGTGATTTCATCACCGGCCTGCAGGCCGGCCTTTTCGCCCGGCGTATCTTCAAGCACGGAAATAATGGTGACTTTATTATCTTTGAAGCCCATTGTCACGCCGATGCCGCCAAATTCACCCTCGGTGTGTTCCTTGAGCTGCTCGAACATATCTGCATTCATATAAATGGAATGCGGGTCCCCTAAGGACTGCACCATGCCCGAAATAGCGCCATCCATGAGTTTTGTCTCATCGACATCCGTCACGTAGCGCGTTTCGATGAAGCGCTTGACTCCGAGAAAGCGCACAATATCCTCTACTTCATTGGCATGAATGCCAAAGGCAAAGCAGAGGCCGGCAATCGTCAGGCCCGATGAAATCAGTGCTGTTGCCACGACGCCGATAATAAATTTTTTCTTGCTCATAATTTACATCCTCTTCTTAGAGATAGGAATACGGGCTGACGGGTTCGCCGTTTTGCCGCACTTCAAAATGGCAGTGCGGGCCCGTGGAATTGCCCGTCGAACCGCAGTACGAGATGACTTCACCCTGACTGACCTGCTGCCCGGCACTTACCGAGAGCGACTGATTGTGGCCGTAGAGGCTTGTAATGCCGCCGCCGTGGTTGATGATGACGGTATTGCCGTAGCCTGAAATCCAGCCGGCATATTCGACCGTACCGCTCTGCGCGGCATGCACCGGCAGGCCGTAATCGCCGCCGATGTCAATGCCGCTGTGAAACTTCCGCGTCCCCGTGATGGGATGGACGCGCCAGCCAAATTCGCTGGTGACAGGACCTGATATCGGCCAGATCATCGCGCCGCTGCCTAAGGCAGGCATATTTCCCATGCCATCGCCGCGCAGCATTTCACCAATCTGTCGCGAGGCGCGCATGAGCTCGTCATACTGCTGGTCAATGAGATTTTTATCCGTCTTGAGCCGCTCAATGAGGGCTTCGCGCCGCTTTACTTTTTCTTCCATGTCCGCGCGGGCCAGATGAGCTTCTTCCTCCTGCTCGGCCTGCGTTGCACGGTCCTGCTCAAGGCCGGCCTGCCGAAGTTCCATGCTGTCTTTTACTTCCTGCACATCCTTCACGAGTTCATAATCCTCGCGGATGATGCGTTTCAAAAGGTCCATGCGCGTCAAAAAATCCTGAAAATCTTTCGCCCCAAACAGCACATCGAGATACGAAATCTGGCCGTTGATGTAAATATCGCGCACACGCCTGCCAAGGCGCGCCTGCTTTGCCTCATAATCCTTCTGCAGGGCAGCAAGCTCTGTTTCATTTTCCTTGATGCGTGCTTCCGTTTCATCGAGTTCTGCCCTGCGCTCTTTATGCTTTTCTATGGCCGCGTCAGCAGCTTCATCTAAAGTGCGTTTTTCCTCCGATATATTGTCAATCTTAGTCTGCAGTTCATTGCTCTGCTGGAGTTTAGCCGCAGCCTGACTCTCGTAGCTTTCAGAAGTACCGCGGTCATCCGACAGAGCCGCAGCCAGACAGGGCATCTGGAAAAGCAGTACTGCCGCCGTCAGGCATGACATCGTTTTTTGCCAATCTCGCATCAATCCCGCCTCCTGTTCAAACCTTCAGGAAACGCTTGAGCGAAATCAGGGAGCCGATGGCACCAATGAAAATGCCCGAGCCCACAATAGCCAGCGTTATATAATTCATAAACGGATACTGCGGCAGCAAAGGAAAAAAGGCCAGTGTGCTGTAAATCTTGGCTGCCATGGCTGCATAAAAGCTGCGCAGGGCCACGGCGGCGATAATACCGCCAATGCAGCCGAGCACGACTCCTTCCAGAAGGAACGGCCAGCGGATAAACCAGTCCGTCGCACCGACGTATTTCATGATGGCAATTTCCCTGCGCCGTGCAAAAACCGTCAGGCGAATCGTATTCGAGATGATGAACAGCGTCGCCGCACCCAAAAGAACCATGAGCACAAGGCCGAAAATGCGCATGAGCCTCGTGATATCAAAGAGATGTTCGATGACATCCTGCCCATATTTCGCTTCTTCGACACCCGCCATGGAAGAAATCGCGCCGGCCGCGGATTCCACTACAGCAGGTGTTGTAACCGTCACTTCAAATGCGTCGGGCAGCGGATTGTCCTCAGACAGGGCGTCAAGCAGATACTTCTGGTCGCCTAATCGTTCCTTCAGGCGTTCTTTCGCTTCCTCACGGTCCACGTATGTCACGGTGTCAATGCCCTGCAGGGATTCAATGTCATACTCAAGCTGCCGTTTTTCGCGGTCCGTCAGATGATCTTCAAGATACACGCTGATTTGCACCTGTGATTCGAGCATGCCGGCCAAGCGGTTCATATTGAGCACGAGAATCAAAAAGACGCCGAGCACAAAGAGCGAAACCGTCACCGTGCCGATGGAGGCAAACGTCATCCAATTATTGCGCCGCAGGGAATGGAATACCTCCTGAATGAAATACTCTCCTGTCCTAAGCTTCATAGCCATAGCCTCCCCGCGCCACATCACGCACAATATGACCATTTTCGATGGCCACGACGCGGCGCTGCATCGTATCGACGATGGTCTTGTCATGCGTGGCCATCACGATGGTCGTGCCGGCCAGATTGATGCGATTGAAAATATCCATGATATCCCAGCTCGTCTCAGGGTCAAGATTGCCCGTGGGCTCGTCGGCAATGACAAGGGCAGGGTCATTGACAATCGCCCTCGCAATGGCCACGCGCTGCTGCTCACCGCCTGAAAGCTGGGAAGGGAAGCAGCGGTATTTATCGCGCAGGCCCACGACATCGAGCACAGCGTTGACATTGCGCTGCATGAGCCGGCGCGGTGCCTCAATGACCTGCATGGCAAACGCGACATTTTCAAAGACCGTTTTGTCCGGCAGCAAGCGGTAATCCTGAAAAATAACACCGAGTCCGCGCCTGAGGTACGGAACCTCGCTGCGTTTCATATGAACGACATCATGGCCATTGACAAAGAGACTGCCGCTTGAAGGCAGTTCCTCGCGAAACAGCATCTTGATGAATGTAGATTTGCCGGCGCCGCTGGCCCCGACGATAAAGACAAAGTCCCCCGCTTCGATATCGATGTTCACGTGGTCGAGAGCCACGGCACCATTCTCGTAAATTTTGGAGACATCGCGCATCCGGATCATGAAAGCCTCCCGTTCCTCCTATACATACAGATAATACTATCTTATACATTCTTCCTGAAATTTATCGCAGCCCAAAGAGTCTTATTCAAAAAAGAGGACCCCCAAGAGTCCTCTCTTCTATTATTTTCCTATGAGCTGCAGCGCCAGCTCCGCATTGCGTGCCGCAAGATTCCGCAGCTTCGCGAGGAGTTCCGCATTGCGCTTGCGGAAGACGGCCTTGTCGTTCCACTTGCGGCGGATTTCCGCCATGAGCTCATCTGCCGTGACATCATCGAGACTGCCAACCGGCTTTTCTCCGATGGAAGACAGGAAGCGGTCAATCTTGGGGTCATATGAAATGCCGATCATCGGCACGCCCATGACTCCCGCAAAAATCAGCGCATGCAGGCGGATGCCAAGCATGAGGTCCATGTTGCCGACGAGGGAAAGGAATTCGCTCGTTGTGTATTCGTCCTTGAGAACCGTACACGGCTCATGCGTCAGTTCGGCAATGGATTCTGCCGCCCGTACATCTTCCGGGAACTGCATCGGCAGAAAGACGACACGCGCGGATAATTCCCGTACAATGCGGTCCGACACCTCTGCCATGACCTTCTTAAAATGCGTTTCATGCTGCCAGTCGCGTACGGAAATGCCTACGACAGGTTCTGCACCATCGGCATGATAAGCATGGAAAATCGCTCTGCCCGCTTCCTTATCGACAGGATGAATAGCAAGCACAGGATCTGCTGTGCATTCAATCTGTGGCTTCGTAATCCCCAGCCTCGCCAGCTCCGTTAATGAGCCCTGATCCCGCACCGTGATCAAATTGACGCGGTTGCCAATCACGCGCATCGCAAACTCGGCGACACTGCCGATAATCGGGCCGATGCCCTGTGCATAAAGCATGACTTTTTTGCGCATGACCAAGGCCAGAAAGATGATGGCCAGATAGTAATAAAGGCTGCGCCGGCTTGTGACATTCTGCAGGAGACTCCCGCCGCCGCTGATGAGCAGATCAGCATGCCAAAGGGCCTTTATAATGGAAGGAAATCCCAACCAGGAGATGGATTCCACGCCATGGCGTTTACTCGTATCGGCAGGGCTTGCCGAGATTACCGTGATATGAAGTTTTGGGTCGAGATCACCGAGTACTTCGAGCATCGCCGCCAGCATCGCTTCATCACCAGCATTCTTGGAGCCGTAGTATCCCGATACGACAATCCTTCTCTCCATCAGTCTGCTTTACTCTCCTTTTTCCCGGCTCTGGCCATGACAGCCTGCCAAATTTCTACCAAAATCATTGCAACCGCACCGACGCCGGCGCCCAGTACAATACCGCCAATGCCGCGCATGAACGACATGTAAATTGGCGTACGCATATGTGCAAAGGTTTCAACCATAGACCCCTGACCAATCGTAGCGATGAGCACCAGGGCAAAGAATACCATCGTCGGCCATTTGCGCAGGACAGCCATAGCTGCGAGCATGAAGGCCGGATGGCCAATCAAAAGTTCCTTCGTGCGCGGACGGGCATAGAAGGCCTGTTCAAGGAAAGCACGGAAGCGCAGTTCCGTCTGCGAGACAGGCATGCCGGAGGTATGGCCGCTGCGTGCGACAAAGACAATACCGGCAGCTAAAACGACGAGCAGAACAAGCAGCGTCTTGATCTTGACCGGCATGTTGAGAATGCGTTTGAGCTGTTCCTTGACGCCTTCCGTATCGTCCATGCGGCCATCGAAAATATCGAAGCGCTGCAGGAAGGCAATGCCGACGAGCACGAGCGGCAGGACAAAGGTCAGCTTAATGCCGCGGAAGATATTGAACTCGAGGAAATACTGCGTATCTGCCAGCGAAGCCGAAAGGTACGCTGCACCGATATACGAAAGAGCACCTGTGACAAAGAGCGCAATGGCTGCCGTCACAATCAGGCGCGGCAGGGCGATGCGCGCTTTGTTCTTGTAGGCACGCACGCGGTCAAGCTGGAAGATGACAGCGATGGCAGGAAACACATTCGCACTTGCCAGAGCTGCCACCACGCGAATCTTGGAGCCATTGCCCATGAGCACCGGCACTGCCGCGAGGAGTCCGCAAACAACAAACAGGATGTACTGATAACGCGTACGCGCATTGAGCTTCGGAATGACCAGTGAAAGGTAGAGCACACCAGCCGCTGCTACGCCGAGCATGACAAGAGCGCGCAGATATTTTGAGGCATTGTAGAGCTCAAATGTACCGGCCTTGTCAATAGTATAACCATGTGCGATGAGTTTGTCATGGGTCGCCTTGAAATAATTCATATTTGTCTCCATGAGACTCATATTCGGCGACGGCTTGTCGTAGATGCGCAGGAGGTCAATGCGGATATTGCGTTCTTCATCCGTATTGGACCAGCGCTCGACTGCTGTATCAATCTTGAGTTTCGGCTGCTCGTCCTTCGGGATGGAATAGAGACGTGCGACATGGTCGTAGCCAAGCCCCTTAGCTATCTCCTGCATGCCATCCTGCTTATAGAACTGCAGCTGCGTGACGGCTTCAATGAGACCGAGGTTGATATGACGGTCCTTCATCTCATCAATCGTGGTCTGCAGGGCCTTTGGCGCACCAAGAGACTGCTGCCCCGAGAAGACGATTTCTGAGACATCAAAGCCATCGAGACGCGCAAAGACAGCCTTGACATCATCAGGCGTGCAGTCCGCGTAATTGCTCGGGCGTGCGAGCACATGGAAACCAGCATCGTTGACAGCCTTCATCTCATCCGTCGGCATGCCGAGATTCATCTTGAGGAAAGATTCGTAATGTGCCTTGACCGCCAGCACTTCCTCATTTCCCACCTGCATGGCCGTCACACGGTCGCTGCCAAGGCGGCGAATGAGGTCTTCCTTGACTTCGCGGTACGTCTGAGCATCGTGGCCGACAACATAGACTTCCCTGCCATCAATCTTGCCCGAAGCAACGAGCTGCCGCCAAAGCGGGTCACTCAGCGTGCCGTCATGATAATGTGCGAGAATCGTACTGCCTGCAACAGCCGTCGCCTTGCCGTTGTCATTGAGTTTCTTGAACGTCGTCTCATAGACAGCCAGTGACGAAATTCCCGCCGCTTTGGCTTTCTCAAGCACGACGCTTTCCGGCAGGCCTTCGCGCTCAGCAAGTTCCTGCAGTCCCTCATAATCAATGGCAAGGTCGACCTGACGGTTGGCCCGTTCTACCGCATGGCGCTGAAAACCGATGGCAACTGCTGCCAGCAGGCCTACGATAATAACCAGCACCAGAAAGCGGTTATACTTGAATCCTTTCATCTAATCCACCTTATCCTAAAAATCCCTTATTCTTCGCCGGCACGCACCAGCACACTGCCTTCCTGCTGCGTTACCGAAATCACGCGCATCGCAAGAGGAAGCTGTTCCGGTTTTACCAGAGGAATGCGGCCCAGCGTATCGCCAAGACGCGCCGTGCCAAACGGCGAATTCTGGATGTCAAACTGCTCCGTATCAAAATAGAGCGTACCATCATCCGCTACAATATGGCCAACCAGAGCGACCTGTGCCCTGCGCCCCAGAAGATTGGTATCTGCCGTCACCAGTACATTCTCATCGGTGATATGCACTTCGACATTATCGGCCTTGCTTATTTTGCGGGCCAATGCTTCACGCAGGCCATTTTCATCAAACATGGCCGTGAGAGAAAGTGCTTCTGCATCTTCAAGAGCCAGCCTGCCCTTAAAAAATGAGCTCATGTCAAGGTCTGCCCTGCGTCCATACAGGGACATTTCCCTTACGCGCAGCTGCCCGACCTGTCCGTCCTTCACCGTAACGGCCAGTGTATCCGTATGGCCCAAAAGCAGCGCGAGGCGCGGCGAAGCTGTGAGTTCCACACTGACGTCCGGCGTCGAGAATTTCTGAGACAGACGCCCTTCGAGGGCTGTTTCCACAACAGGCGGCAGCAAGAGCTCGCCGAGCACGATTAATATTATGAAGAACAAGCCCGTAATAGTCAAGTTTTTTCGCAATTTCATCACCTGCCAACGGAACAAGGAGCCAGAAGCGCTGCTCCTGACTCCTCTGAAAACACGACTCAGATTTCATGATTTGCTTTCGCCGCGAGGAATGCACGGATGAACATGTCGATATCGCCGTCCATGACAGCCTGCACATTGCCCGTTTCGACATTGGTACGGTGATCCTTAACCATCGTATAAGGCTGGAAGACATACGAACGGATCTGACTGCCCCACTCGATTTTCTGCTGATCGCCCTCGAGCTTGGCAAGCTCGGCCTCTTTTTTCTCCATCTCGAGTTCAAAGAGTTTTGCGCGCAGCATCTTGAGGCACTGCTCACGATTCTGCAGCTGGGAACGTTCATTCTGACACTGCACGACGATACCCGTCGGGATGTGCGTCATGCGCACAGCCGAAGACGTCTTGTTGATGTGCTGACCGCCGGCACCAGATGCACGGTACGTATCGACGCGGACATCCGACATATTGATGTTGACCTCGACATTATCGTCGATCTCCGGCATGATATCACAGGCTGCAAACGACGTATGGCGGCGTGCCTGTGCATCAAATGGGGAAATGCGCACGAGACGGTGAATGCCCTTCTCGGAACGCAGAAAACCGTAGGCATTATGACCTTTAATGAAGAGCGTTGCGCTCTTGACGCCGGCTTCATCACCGGGCAGCAGGTCTGCTGTCTCCACCGTAAAGCCATGGCGTTCTGCCCAGCGGCCGTACATGCGCAGGAGCATCTGCGTCCAGTCCTGCGCTTCCGTTCCGCCCGCACCAGCGTGCAGCGTCAGGATGGCATTGTTGGCATCATAAGGTCCGGAAAGCAGGACCTCAAGCTGCAGGCTCTCGAGTCCCTCGGACACAGCTGCCAGTTCTGTCTTTACATCCTCTTCCATGCTCTCGTCCTGTTCTTCCATGCCCATCTCCCAGAGAGTCTGGGCATCTTCGAATTTCGAGACAAGATGCTTGTATTTATCGACACTGATTTTGACATCATTGAGTTCCTGATTGATTTTCTGAGCTTTTTCTGCATCATCCCAGAAAGACGGCTCTCCCATCTTGTATTCGAGTTCGGCAATCTTCTCTTCCTTGGCCGGAACCTCGAGAGATTCCCCCATCTGGTCCAGCTTCGTCTTGAGTTCACTAAGCTGGGGTTTGATATCTTCGAGCATATTACCCTTTCCTTCTATCTTCTATGGTTCTTATGTTTATCGTTTTAATGTATGATTCGCTGCTGTCAGCGCCTTGGCGCTTTGATCAGACTTCATTTCTGCCGCAGCAATTCTTGTACTTTTTGCCGCTGCCGCATGGGCAGGGATCGTTGCGGCCAATTTTTTTGCCATCCTTTGTCACAGGCTTCTTCTTGGCTTCAGCCGCACTGACCTCGTCGCCATGCGATGCCTGTGCATTCTGCAGGTGATCTTCAAGCTGCGATTTCTGATTCTTGATGATCTCTTCCATCTTGGCCTTGTCCTGTGCCGAAGCCTCTGCAGGCTGATTGGCATTCGCCTGAGCGGCAGCAGCCTGCTGTGCGGCCTGCTGCTCCGGCGTAATGATGCTGACATGATACATGAGCGAAGCAATCTGGTCCTGAATGGCTGCTTCCATCTCCTCGAACATGTCGAGAGCCTCAATCTTGTACTCAACGAGCGGATTGCGCTGGCCATAGGCGCGCAGGTTGATGCCGTCGCGCAGCATATCCATATGGTCGAGGTGTTCCATCCACTTCTTGTCGACCACGCGCAGCATGACGACTTTTTCGAGTTCGCGCATATTCTCTTCGCCAAAGAGCAGTTCACGGTTGTGATAGCCCTCTTCCGCGAGTTTTTCGAGCGTTTCCTGCAGTTCATCGCGGCTCATCGCAGCGAGCTCTTCCTTCTTAAGGCGTCCCTGCGGTGCATAAATCTTCTCAGCATCTTCAATGAGGCCGTCGAGCTGCCATTCCTCAGGATAGAGGTCAGCATTGGCGTACTGGTCCATCTCCGCACGGATGATGTGCTTGACCATGCCCATGATGTTCTCGCGCAGGTTCTCACCAAAGAGAATCTTGCGGCGTTCGCCGTACATGACTTCACGCTGCTGATTCATGACGTCATCGTATTCAAGGACGTGTTTGCGGATATCGAAGTTGCGGGCCTCGACTTTCTTCTGCGCATGCTCGATGGAGTTCGTGATGAGCTTGTGTTCAATCGGCTCATCCTCTTCCATGCCGAGCTTATCCATGATGCCCGAAATGCGGTCCGAGGCAAAGAGGCGCAGCAGGTCATCTTCGAGGGACAGATAGAAACGCGAAGCACCCGGATCGCCCTGACGGCCGGCACGGCCGCGCAGCTGGTTGTCGATGCGGCGGGATTCGTGACGCTCCGTACCGATGATGAAGAGGCCGCCGAGTTCCGGCACACCCTCGCCGAGCTTGATATCCGTACCGCGGCCGGCCATGTTCGTCGCAATTGTCACGGCGCCCTTCTGACCGGCACCGGCGATGATCTCGGCTTCCTTTTCGTGGAACTTCGCATTGAGTACGTTGTGGGGAATGCCGTGTTTCCGCAGGATGGCACTGAGTTCTTCCGACTGCGTGATCGAAGTCGTACCGATGAGCACCGGCTGTCCTTTAGCATGAAGCTCCGTAACGGCCTTGCCAACGGCTTTGTACTTCGCGCGTTTCGTCTTAAAGATGAGGTCCGGATAATCCTTGCGGATGACCGGTTTATTCGTCGGCACGACGATGACCGGCAGATTGTAAATCTTGAGGAACTCGTCCTCCTCCGTCTTGGCCGTACCAGTCATGCCGGCCAGTTTATCGTACATGCGGAAATAATTCTGGAACGTGATGGTGGCCAGCGTCTGGCTCTCGCGCTGGATTTTGACACCCTCCTTGGCCTCGATAGCCTGATGCAGGCCGTCCGAATAACGGCGTCCCTCCATCAGGCGGCCCGTGAACTCATCGACGATGATGATTTCGCCGTTGCGCACGACGTAATCGCGGTCGCGTTTCATCAGGGCCTTGGCGCGCAGGGCAGCCGTAAAGCAGTGGGAAAGCTCGATATTTTCCGGTGCATAAAGGTTGTTGATGCCGAGAATCTTTTCGACCTTCGGAATCGTGCTGTCGGCAGGAGCTACCGTTTTCTGCTTCTCATCGACCGTATAGTCAGCGCCTTCCTTAAGTCCGGCAACCGCCTTGGCCATGACGGCGTACATATCCGTCGACTTGGAGCCCGGGCCCGAAATAATAAGCGGCGTACGCGCTTCATCGATGAGGATGGAGTCCACCTCATCGACGATGGCATAGTGGAGCTTGCGCTGGACCATCTGCTCCGGATAGATAACCATGTTGTCACGCAGATAGTCAAAACCGAATTCGTTATTCGTACCGAACGTGACATCGCGGCTGTATGCAAATTTTCGTTCCGGGAAGTCCATATCGTGCACGACAAGGCCGACAGTCAGGCCGAGGAAGCGATACAGACGTCCCATATCCTCGCTGTCGCGCTTGGCCAGATAGTCATTGACCGTGACCATATGCACGCCTTCGCCGGTCAGCGCATTGAGGTACACAGGCAGCGTCGCCACGAGGGTTTTACCTTCACCGGTACGCATCTCGGCAATCTTGCCTTCATGCAGGCACATGCCGCCGATGAGCTGTACATCAAAATGACGCATGCCCAGTACGCGGCGCGAACCTTCGCGCACGACAGCAAATGCCTCAGGCAGGATATCTTCAAGCGTTTCCCCATTTGCGAGACGCTCACGGAATTTATTCGTATAACCCGTCAGCTTGTCGTCCGTAAGAGCCTGCATCTGCGGCTCGAGCGCATTGATCTTATCGACCACTTTGCGGTAACGGGCAATCTCTTTATCGTTATTGTCACCTAAGAATCTCTTGATGAATCCCAGCAACCAAATCACTCCTTCTATTTCTATGCTTATGACGGGAACATGCTTCCGATAAAACGAGTCACGTGCCATGTTCCCTATAGTTAGCCTACCTTACAATATTATCAGACTGACCTTTATAAGTCAATTTCCCCTTTGTTATGCTTTCCTTAATTCTCTTTGCTTCTATATTATGCCGCACCGTTCAGACACCGCCGTAGAGATGGCGGAAATTCACGGGGCAGATTTTTCTCTTTTCCATGGCCTGACGAACCTCTTTTGAAGTAATCGCGCGCAGTTCTTCCTCAAAGTCATGCTGCCAGCCGCTGTCCTGCTGCAGAATTTCATTATGGATGCCCGGATGCATCATGACCTCAGTCGTACCAGGCTGCAGATGTTCTACCACCTGCAGGAGTTCTTTTTCGCTCACGGCTTCTCCGGCGACAATGCCGGCAAAATGATTGGGCGTCAGGATGCCGCGCTTTTTTGCCTTATATGCCGAAAGACGTGCCAGTGTGCTGAGTCCGAGCCGGCCGACCAGCTGCCCAAGACCGCCAAAATGGCCTGCAAAAACAGGCGTGCAGGGCGTGCGCATCGCCCGAATGCCGGCTGCTTTCGTCAAATCGAGAACAATGTCGATGATGCCCGGCAGTGTATGCATGTGCTGGTGGCTGTCGACATGCGAAATGGGTACCCCCGTACCTTCGACCTTGCTGAGTTGAGCGGCAAGTTCCTGCCGAACTTCCTCAAAATTGACTTTTCCCTGCAGATAATGTTTGAGAAACGCATTATGGTCCGGATAAAAGAGGCCGTATTCCGTCACCAGAGAGGGAATCTCTGCGGGCGGCAGGATGGGCCGGCCGTCCACCAGCGTAAAATGGACCCCAAGTCCAAGCTCTTTATGATGGCGCGCCAGTTCTACAGCTCCCGCAAAAGCCCTGCCCCCCGGCATAACGGTCGCCGAACGCAGGCATCCTTCCACAAGACCTTTTGCCACGGCCGCGTTGATGTCTTCATGACGGCCAAAATCATCAGCATTGATAATGATGTATTTCAAACTACGCACCTCGTTTTTACTGCAGGAAAGTCATAACAGCTACAGCGCACATTATAGCGCAGGAACCGCCGTATGACAATCTCTCTGCAAAAGAGTGCCCTTGCGAAAATGTACAGCGCAAATTGCGCATAAAAAAGGAGCCTGCAGGAGGCTCCCTTGTGTCTTATTCATTCACCTGTCAATTGCCCGATTCAATGAGGCCATAGTTGCCATCGTTGCGGCGATAAACGACATTGACATCTTCCGTCTGAGCATCACGGAATACAAAGAAATTATGATTCAGGAGATTCATCTCCATGATGGCTTCCTGAACATCCATCGGTTTTACGATGAATTTCTTCGTCTTGACGACTTTATACGTATCGCTCTCATCTTTTGCATCCGGCATCGGACTTGCTTTGAGTTCCTCTGTCTTAAACTGACCCGAACGCAGACGGCGGGCGAGTTTCGTCTTCTGTTTGTGAATCTGGCGCTCGAGTTTCTCGACGACAAGGTCAATGGACGTGTACATATCCATCGTCGATTCTTCACCGCGCAGCAGGATACCGCCTGGGATTGGTACGGTTACCTCTACGATGTGGCGTCCCTTCGATACCGTCAGCAGCACCTTGATATCCCCTACCGTATCAAAGTATTTCGTGACTTTGCCGACGCGTTTCTCTACGTATTCGCGCAGGGACGGAGTAATCTCGATATTCTTGCCTCTTACAGTGAATGTTGCCATAAGACACATCCCCTTTCTTATTCTATGCCGACGAACGGCACAATTTATCGAGTAAAGCAGAACGTCAGACTTTACACTTTGACATCAGATGCACTGTATTCTGACCGCTTCTGTTTTATATTTGTAGTATTCGCCATAGCCGCGCGAATCCCTTCTTTGTCATGCGATTATTTTATAAAAAATCAGAAACTTGCCCGCGCGCCATATTTCCCCAAACATCAAGAAAAGCCAGGTCCTTTACAGAACCTGGCTTTCGCAATTGACTTTTATGCCGTCTTGATGACGTTGGCAGCCTGCGGGCCGCGCGCTCCTTCTACAATCTCGAACTCTACGTCCTGACCTTCATTGAGCGTCTTGAAACCTTCATCCTGGATTGCGGAGAAGTGAACGAAAACATCGTCTCCACCCTCGCGTGCGATGAAGCCATAGCCTTTCTCAGGGCTGAACCATTTTACTTTGCCAACCATAATGATTCCTCCTAAACCAAACAGCGAACCGTCAGGATATCGACACATCCCGACTCAAATCTGATTATACCGAGCAGGCCCTGCATTGTCAATGAAATACTTGACACAGGCGTCATGTATACAATTGAACAAAACTCCGGCTTTTCCCTATCAGAGGACTTTCGACAGGAACAGACGCGTGCGCTCTTCCTGCGGATGCTCGAAAACTTCCTTCGGGTCGCCCTGCTCGATGATGCGGCCATCGTCGACAAAGAGCAGGCGGTCGCCGACTTCGCGGGCAAAGCCCATCTCATGCGTGACAATGACCATCGTCATGCCCTCTTCAGCAAGTTTGCGCATGACGTCGAGGACTTCGCCGACCATTTCCGGGTCAAGGGCCGACGTCGGCTCATCAAAGAGCATGACTTTCGGCTTCATAGCCAGTGCACGGGCAATGGCCACGCGCTGCTGCTGGCCGCCTGACAGCTGACTCGGATAAGACTCGGCCTTGTCGGCGAGGCCGACACGTGCCAAAAGTTTGCGTGCCGTATCCTCTGCTTCCTGTTTCGATATATGGCGGACCTTGATAGGGGCAAGCATGATATTCTGCAGCACGGTCATATGCGGGAACAGATTGAAGCGCTGGAAGACCATGCCGACTTCCTCGCGCACCTTATTGATATTCGCTTCCCCGTCGAGTACAATCCCATCGACGCTGACGGTACCGGAAGTCGGCTGCTCAAGATAATTCATGCAGCGCAAAAGCGTGCTCTTGCCGGAACCGGATGGTCCGATGATGACGACGACTTCTTTTTCCTTAATGGTCAGCGTGATCCCCTTGAGGACCTCCACGTCACCGAACGATTTTTTAAGATTCTCAATGTCGATCATCCGTCTTGTACCTCCTCTCCAGATAGGCCACAAACTGCGAAATCGTCAGGGTCATGGCCAGGTAAATGACAGCAACGCTGAGCCAGATTTCCAAAGAACCATACGTCTTGGCAATGATCAGCTGGCCGCGGCGCGTGAGTTCTTCAAAACCGATGACGGAAACAAGGGAAGAATCCTTCAGCAAAGCGATGAACTCATTGCCGAGTGGCGGTATGACGCGCTTGAAAGCCTGCGGCACAATGATGTAGCGCATCGTCTGTCCCCAGGTCATGCCAAGAGAACGTCCGGCTTCCATCTGCCCCTTATCGATGGACTGAATGCCTGCGCGGAAAATCTCAGCGACATAAGCACCGGAGTTGATGCCGCAGGAGCCGATAGCAGCCACAAACGGGTCAACGCGCTGCCCCGTAATGACCGGCAGAGCAAAGTAAACGAGGAAGATCTGCACGAGCAGCGGCGTGCCGCGGAAGAAATCAACGTAAATTGCCGCGAAGATGCGCAGGATGCGGATGCTCGAAATGCGCGCAATGCCGACAAAAAGACCGATGACAACACCGAGTGCCACAGAAAGGGCCGTGATTTTGATCGTGACGCCTGCACCGACTAAGAGCAGCGGGAAGGAATTCACAACCAAATCGAAGTTAAAATGCATTTGCTTTCACCTTACCATTCGGATTTATAAATATTCATTGCATAGAAAAACCTGATTCTTATTATATTTCCTGCCTTGACTCCTGTCAACGAGGAAAAAGAAAAAAGCATCACGCCGCGGGGACGTGATGCTTCTTTATGCAGGAATCGTGATTACGCGATTATTTGCTGCTGCTGCCGAACCATTTCTGGAAAATCTTGTCGTATTCGCCATTTTCCTTGAGTTTCTTCAGCGCTTCATTGACCTTGGACTGCAGCTCCGTGTTGTCCTTAGCCATAGCGATACCGTAGTCTTCAGCCGTCAGCTTCTCGTCGAGAGCTTTGACACCCGTCTCGCCGCTCTTCTGGATGTAATAGTCGTTGACCGGACGGTCGTTGACAACGGCATCTACACCGTGACCCTTGAGTTCCATGAAGCAGTCAGCCGGCGTGTTGAGCTCTTTGACTTCAACGCCGCCGAGCTTCTTGACAGCCTCAGCACTCGTCGTGCCGATCTGAACCGCGACTTTCTTGCCCTTGAGGTCCTGGAACGTCTTGATGCCCTGTTCGTCTGCACGGACAACCATCGTCAGGCCGGACTGATAATACGGATCCGAGAACAGGACATTCTCTTTACGCTCATCATTGATCGTCATGCCCGAGATGATGACATCGATGTTCTTAGCCTGCAGAGCCGGAATCAGGCCATCAAAGCCGATGTTCTGAATTTCGACATCGTAGCCCATCTCTTTGCCGATGGCACGAATCAGGTCCATATCAAAGCCCTGATATTCTTTCTGTCCTTCATCCTGGAATTCGAACGGCGCAAAGTCGATGGACGAACCAACCTTGAGCACTTTCGCGCTCGAGCTGCTGCCCGACGAGGACGAGCTGCTGCCGCCGCAGCCAGCCAGTGCCAGCGTCGCAAAGACGCAGGCTGCCAGGAGGACCAGTAATTTCTTGAGTTTCATACAAAATCCCTCTCTCTCATAGGTTTTCATAGATTCTTTCAGACAATGAGGCCCGGAATATTCCTCCGGGCCTCATTGCTCACTTGCATGCCCTATTATAACATAGTTAGTATAATTATGCTAGTCTCATGCAAACATTTTCACCATGATCTCAATGCTGTGCTTTTCTCTTGTTGAAGCAGTCACGGCAGTATACCGGACGGTCGTTTTTCGGTTCAAACGGAACTTCCGTTTCTTTACCGCAATCTGCACAGATAACCTTGTACATCTGGCGCTGCTCGCCACCCTCGCGGCTGCGGCGGCGCTTGTCACGACAATCACGGCAGCGAGCCGGTTCGTTCTCGAAGCCCTTTTCAGCGTAGAATTCCTGTTCACCAGCGGTGAAGATGAATTCCTTGCCACATTCTTTGCACGTGAGTGTCTTGTCCTGGAAAGCCATAAGATAATCCCCTTACTGAAAAATAGAATAACACTGTAGATGTCCGTTCTCTAAATGCAGATATGCGAAGAAAATAGAACGTCTATAAGACAGTATATAAGGAAAGGAGTTAAAGTGCAAGTAATTTTTTTATTGCTAAAGTTTTCAGGCATTTAAGCAAAAAATCTTTAGCCGAACGAATCCGGCTAAAGATTTTAAGAAATATTTTTCTTTTTTACGCTCTTCTGCGGCGGCTGATAAAGGCTTTTTTCTGCGGTCTCAGGATGCGGCAGCTGTTGAGGACAACAGCCAGTGTTGCCGTATTGTGAATGACCGCGGCCCAAAGCGGGTTGATCTTGCCAAGAGCGCCGAGAAGCATCGCGCCGCTGTTGACGAGAATCGTGGCCATGAAGTTCTGCTGCACGAGATCCATCGTGCGGCGTCCCAGCTGCAGGGCTTCCATCAGGCGTGACGGATCTTCCGAATGGATCGTCACGGCCGAAGATTCTGCTGCAATATCGGTCTGACGGCCGCCGAGGGATACACCGACATCGGCAAAAGCCAGAGCCGGTGCATCGTTGATGCCATCGCCGACCATCATGACCGTGCCGCGCTGTTTGAGCTTGTTGACATAGTCCGACTTATCCTCGGGCAAAATCTCCGCATGATACGAATCGATATCCATGCTGCGGGCAACTTCCTGTGCCACGGCCTTGCTGTCGCCTGTAAGCATGACAATCTCATCGATGCCGTAACGGCGCATCTGATTGAGCGTCTTCTTCATCTTTGGACGAATCGGATCCTCAATGCCGATGACACCGATAAGCTTTTGGTCTCTTGCGACATAGAGAAGATTCTTGCTCGTGAGGCCCGCATCAAGCGCTTCGTCATCGACGATGCCATTCTCGGCCAAGAATTTTCTGCTGCCGACGCGGACTACGCCGCCCTTGAAGCCTTCAAAATCGGGGACTTCTGCCTGCATGCCGCGGGCCACAATGGTCTGCGACGTCTTATGATGCGGCGTTTCCCATTTCTTTTCCTTAACGTATTTCTGAATGGCCACAGCCAGAGGATGCACGGAATGCATCTCAGCCGAAGCAGCGAGCAGCACGGCCTCTTTTTCCGTAACGCCCTGTGCTGTCTTGACAAAGGAAATCTGCGGTACACCAATGGTCAGCGTGCCCGTCTTATCGAGCACGACCGTATCGGTCTCGGCCAAAGCTTCAATATAGTTGCCACCCTTGACGAGAATGCCGCGTTTTGCTGCTGCGCCGATAGCCGCGGAAATGGCCGTAGCGGTCGAAAGCTTCAGGCCGCAGGAGAAATCAATGAAGAGCAGGTTGAGCACGCGCTGCCAGTCCCGCGTTGCACCGTAAACGATGGCTGCGCCGAGGAAGGAAATCGGCACGAGAAAATTGGCCATCTGGTCGGCAAAATTCTGTACCGGTGCCTTGCGTGTCTGTGCTTCTTCAACGAGATGGACAATATGCGCGAGGCTCGTATCTTTGCCGACTTTTTCAACGGCAATGACGAGTTCGCCGGCTTCCACAACAGAGCCTGCATAAACAGGCGAACCCTTATGCTTCATAGCCGGGTTCGATTCACCTGTGATGGACGCCTGGTTGATGGCAGCATCGCCGCGCAGCACATGGCCATCGATGACGATTTTCTCACCGGTATGCGCCGCGATAACATCGCCGGCCTTGACCTGTTCAATGGGAACTTTGCGTTCCGTCTCACCGTCAACCAGCCATACGTAGCGCTGGTCCATCGACAGCAGGCCTGAGATGTGACTGCGCGCGCGTTCTGCCGCATAGCTCGTGAGCATCTCCGCACCGTTCGAGATGGCCAGAAGTGTCAGGCTCGACTCCGGCTTGCCAGCCAGCACCGAAGCAATGACAGCCGTGGCCGTCAATGTATCGGCATTTGGGCGATGGTCCCTGACCATTCCCTGCACGCCGTTTTGGATGAATTTGCGGGCAATGGCCAGTACCAGAAGACTGCGCACCACCTTCATGCTCAGGAAAAGCTGCGGCGACGTGCGTTTGAGGACTTCCATGCCGGCAAAACTTGCCAGAGAAAACAGGGCATCGCGGCGATATTCGGCAAGGCGCTCAGACGGCGTAACAGCAGCTTCCTTTGCCCGCGTCACAGTTTCAATGGCCAAATTTTGGATTTCACGAATCGGCAAAGTCCCGCAGTACCAGATTTGTACTCTCTTTTCCATAACCGCCACGGCCTTGACCATGCGGTAGCGGCGTATCGCAGCGGCAAGCTTCGCGCGTTCTTCACGCGGCAGTGCCATCTGCAGATTCAAATAACAACTTCCGTACATCATACTGTACGCCATCCTCTCATCAGAGACAACGCCCACCAGAGCATCTGTGCTCCCGATGGGGAACTATACGTCATGAGCATCTTGCGCAGACCGCGCAGGGCAAAAAGCAGCGAAGCGAGTGAGCTCATATCAAACCAGCCGCAGGTACGGCGGTTGATCCAGGCCGAAAAAGCACGGCCCGAATTGCGCACACTGCGCGTGATGCCGCCGGCATGCGACTCATCGATGGCCGCGGCTTCTGCTTTTTCAGCGGCTTCGGCGGCCGGAATGCGGAAGAAACGCTCTTCGAGCCAGGCAGCGAGGCCATCGACACGAACTGCATCCTTCTCAGCAAAAGTAATCAAGATGCTGCCACTCAGGGCATTCACCGAGATGCTTTCTACAAAGTCAAGGCGGGCAAGGCTGTCTTCCAGCATTTTTGCCATGGACGGTGCTATTTTTCCGGCACGGTAACGGCGGCGTCCCGGCAGCGCGGAAACGAGAGCAAACGCAGGCAGTGTTTTTTCTACTTTCACTGCACCAACCTCCCTGTTGATTTTTCCTACGGTGCGCCCTGCTGCCTGCATATTCCGGCTCTGCACAGGACTGCCGCCAAAGAACTGGCGGATGCCCTTGCCGATTGCGGCGCCCATCATGAATCCCGATACGTATGACATAGGTTATTTCCTCCTTGCATGCGTCATGATATATTCCTCTACTTTGCGCAGATCGTGATTTCTGCGGAGTTTTTCCGGCTCATAATGAATCAGGATCGACCCTGTTACGATACTCGTCTCCACTCGTTCAATCTCCGCAAAGGCATTGAGCTGCTGCTGTACCTGACGTTCCAGCTCCAGATTGCCAAGCAATTTTTTGCTGCGCAGGCGGATACGTCCTGGTAAATACGATGAAATCTCAACGGAGCGGATGAACAGGTCCAATTTACTTGTAGGGATCTGCAAACTTCCCATAAGGTTCAAGATACTTCCTCCTAGTTACGCGCGATGAATGCGCAATCCATCCCTATCCCTCAAAACTGCTCTTACAGAAAGAGACTGCCAAACGAACTGGCAGTCTCCCCCTTTCGCAAGAAAATTAGTTTTTCTTGGCTTCCTGAGCCGCAATGAGATCTTCGAGCTCTTCCTTCTGGCGCTGAAGTTCAGCGAGAGGAATTTCACCAGCCGGAGCAGCCGGCTGCAGAGCTGCCATCTGCTGCTCACGCTCCTGCATGAAGCGGTAGCCGAAGATGCCTGCAACAGCACCTACTGCAAGGCCAATCCAAAAATCAGTCTTCTGGAACATCCTAATCCATCCTCCTTCATTTCAAACAAGCGGAGCTTCACTCCTGACTCATCGTAATAGCAAAGGGACCATCCCCTTGACTCCTTTAAATTCTATCACTAATGGTTATCATTGTCAAAATATAAAAATGCCTGTTTCCTAAAATAAACAAGGAAACAGGCACATATCATTTCATGTTTTACATATTCTTGACCGGCACCGGACCGCGGGAAAGTGCAATGGCGCCCGTTCTGGCGATCTCGATAATCCCGTACTCTGCCAGGATCTGACAAAGGCCATCGATCTTGCTCTGTGAACCCGTCAATTCAATGACCACATCTTCAGGATTCACATCAACGATATTGGCACGGAAAATATTGACGACATTGATGATATCACTGCGCGTCTCACGAGTAGCTTTTACCTTAATGAGCACGAGTTCCCGCTCAATCGAATCTTCCTGCGTCAGATTGACAATCTTGATGACGTCGATGAGTTTATTGAGCTGCTGGATGACCTGGTCGAGTTCGGCCTCCGACTCAACAGAGACAACGATATTGATGCGCGTGACATCCGGCTCTTCCGTATAGCCGGCAGAAATGCTCTCGATATTGAAAGCGCGGCGGCTGATCAGACCGGATACATGCGTCAGGACGCCTGGTTTATTATCCACAAGTACTGCAAGCAGATATTTTTTCATCTCGTTTTCCTCCTCATGCCTCTGTCAAAGATTGCCCAGTACCATCTGGTCGAGTCGTTTGCCGCCCGGAACCATCGGCAGGACATCCTCTTCTTCCGGAATGACGACATCGATGAGGGCTGCGCCTTTTTCCGCCATGATAGCCGGCAGTTTTGTCTCAAGTTCCTCCTTCTTTGTCAGGCGATAGCCTTTCACGCCCATGGCCTCGGCCAGTTTGACAAGATCCGTCTTGCCCTTGAGCTCGGACTGCGAATAATGATGATTGTAGAACAAGCGCTGCCACTGGCCGACCATGCCGAGAATCTCATTGCGGATGACTACGACTTTTACATCAATATCGTTGTCTGCAATGGTTGCAAATTCCTGACAGTTCATCATGATACTGCCATCACCCGTGAACAGGATGACGGGGGAATCCGGGCAGCCGACTTTGGCGCCGAGAGCAGCAGGCAGGCCATAGCCCATCGTACCCTGACCGCCTGAGGTCAGGAAATGGCGCGGCTTATAAACCTTGAAGAACTGCGCCGCCCACATCTGATGCTGTCCGACATCCGTAACGCCAATCGCATCACGGCTCGAGAGCCCACTGATCTTGCTGATGAGCGCACCCGGCTTAATCGCGTCGCCCTCTTCCTGATAGCCAAATGGATGTTTTGCAGCCGTTTCCAGGGCATGTTCCAGCCACGGAGCAAATGCCTTCTGAAAATCATCCGGGCAGGCTGCGAGTTTATCGCGCAGAATGGGAAGGGACCAGCTGAGATCGCCGAGAACGCGGTAATCCGCCTTGACATTCTTATTGACTTCGGCGCGGTCAATCTCAAAATGAACCACCTTAGCGTGCGGGGCAAATTCGGAGACTTTGCCGGTGACGCGGTCGCTGAAGCGCATGCCAATACAGAGCAGCAGGTCGCATTCCTGGATGGCCATATTGGCGCCATAGGAACCATGCATGCCGGCAAAACTCAAAAATCCCTTTTCATCCGCAGGGATTGCGCCGAGACCAAGCAGCGTTGCCGTACTCGGCACACCGAGGCGTCTGACGATATCACAGAGCACAGACGAGGTTTCCGAAATGATGACGCCGCCGCCGGCAAAAATCAGTGGCTTCTTGGCTGCACGAATGGCCTCGACTACTGCGTCAATTTCCTTTTCATCGCCGATATTCTCGCCGCTGTAGCCGCGCAGATGAACCGAATCCGGATAAACGTAGTCAAATTTTGTGTCAAATACATCCTTAGCTACATCTATAACCACAGGCCCCGGACGTCCCGTTCTCGCAATATAGAAAGCTTCCTTGAGGACGCGCGGCAGGTCTTTGACGTTCTTGACGAGATAATTGTGTTTCGTGATTGGCGTCGTGATGCCGCAGACATCAGCTTCCTGGAAAGAATCCTTGCCAATGTACGGATTTGCCACCTGCCCCGTGATACAGACCAAAGGAACAGAATCCGTATAAGCTGTGGAAATGCCCGTGACCAGATTCGTCGCACCAGGACCGGACGTGGCAAAGACGACACCGACTTTGCCTGTAGCCCGCGCATAGCCGTCAGCCGCATGCACAGCTCCCTGCTCATGGCGCGTCAGCACATGCGGGAATTTCATTCTGTAAACAGCATCATACAGCGTAAGCACAGCACCGCCAGGATAGCCAAAAACAACGTCCACACCTTCATTTTTAAGACTGGTAAGCACAGCCTCTGCACCATTCATCATCAAGTGAAAGCCCCCTTATATCGTGGATTAATACCATAATGTACGGAAATGTACGAAATGCATAAAAAAACATGTACAGAAAAGCGGATTCTTATATTATACAACATATGTATACAATGTTACAACTGAAAGGTACAAAAATATACATTAAAGATACACTTTAACTTGTTCAGCGGTGATCACTGGCAAAAACAAGAACGTCAACGCGCGCAGCACCAGCACGTTTCAAAACAGCAGCACAGGCAAAAAGTGTCGCACCTGTCGTCAGGATATCGTCGAGCAGCAGAATATTCCTGCCTGCCACGGCGGCATCATCCGACAGGGCAAAGGCCTGACTCAGGATCTCGCGCCGTTCCTGCGGCGTATGGTCATAAAGCGGCGCTGTTTTTTTCGTTCGTACGAGGGCACGCCTGAGAGGAATGCCCTTGGCGGCCAGCCAGCTGCGGAAAATAACCTCGACCTGATTGAACCCGCGCCATTTTTCTCTCTGCCTGTGAAGCGGCACAGGTACGGCAAAATCATAATCATCCGCAAGGACCAGCCCTGTCTGCTGCAAGAAGGTCTCAATATATGGCAGCGTGCTGCGCTGTTTCTTGTATTTCAGTGCATGAATAAGACTGCGCAGTCCGCCCCGATATACACCAAGCGCCCATGCCGTTCCAATTAAAGAGCGCATGGGCACAGGCAGCAATATCATATGAGGCTTCTGCGCATCCTGCAGACAGGATGCGCACCATTCTCCACTTCGCGGGACATACGCATGGCAGACAGGGCAGTGCGGCGGGAATAGAAAATCAAGCAACGCCTGCCATCCCTCCTGAAACATCGTCTGCCCCTCCTTTTATAAAGCGTGCCTGCATAAGTCACGGATTATGAAACGTCATTAAGAACGGCCAAAAAGACGGTGCTTTGGTCGTTTGCTCTCCCAGGCCATGACAGCTTCGAGAACGGAGCCGCCAATGCAGCGCGCCTTATCGGATATCGTATAGCACTCTTCCTGCCCCATCGTCGGATGGATGTCCGCGATTTTCTGTCCTGCCGACACCTTGATGCCGTCGTAAATCGCGCCGCGCAGAACGCCGTCAATCGTCGCCTTGATTTCAATGGCCCCTTCTTGTTCCTCACCTTTCGTATGGAGATGACCGATCACTTCTCCCTTGCGGACCATCAGGGAAATCGTCCGCAGCATCTCAACGCGCCCATCGGCGGGGGCAAAGACAAGGTGTTCAATATTCGGAGATTCCCCAACTGTGCCATTGCCGTGATCCGCATCCTTTGATGAATATCCCTCATAGATGAGACGGCCCAGATTATGCCCGCGGCCCGTTTCCACGACTACATCGACATCGCGTCCCGCACAAAAACCAGGGCCAAGGGCAATTGTATGTTCCGCCATGTCCTTCTTCATGCCGTGGTTCTCATGTGCTACAATGGCATCAACAACGACATCCGGTTTCAATTCCGCCACACATTGCGCATCTGGATCCGCGATCATCATGACATCACCCTTTTTCAGGCGTTTCTGCGCATCGGAAAGGTTCTTTGCCTTGTGACAGATGACGCGCTCTACTTCTGTCTCACCACGGTACATGGCATCTGAAAAAGAAACTTTGCGCCGTGTTGCTGTCGGCTTTTTCTGCTCTAAAATCAGCACACGGAAGCCTGCACGGTGCAGACAATGCGCAATGCCGCTGCCCAGTTCGCCGCCGCCACGGACAATAATCAGATGTTTCATAAAAGAACCCTCTTTCCTTTTCCGATATCGAATATTCTTCTTTTTATTATACTATAAATTGACACAATGTAGCAGAAATAATTTATTTTTGTCAGTTTTATGTAAAGCATTGCAATTATCTGACAGTCATGTTATAATATAAATGTAAAGAGGAGATGGACATACAAACCACCACCGAGTAGTCCTGGAGGTCGAAAAGTTGCAGGTGTCTGTCCTGCCGAAAAAGGCACTCTTCAAAACCCTACACGAAAGGATGTGGATGGTTATTGAAGATTATGATGAGCAAAACTTCTTTCCATCCTGACTAGCAAGCGCATTGGTGAAGTACAATAATATCCAGCAGGCGGGGAATGCACGTGATGATGGCCAGGGGCCGCCAGTCGTGCTCGATGCCATTGGAAGTCTGGAGCGCAGCGTCAGTAAGTGGATTGAAGCGAAGCAGCCCTGGGTTAAGTAAAGTCATCTAGTATCCATCGAGAAGTAGTCGGTATCTCCTATGTTATCGGTAACGTACCAAGATGAACCGGATGTGCACAAAGTGGTTTTGAGATCACAATTGTTTCAGCTGAGCATGAGATATTTGCAAAGTTCCTGGTCGCGAGGGAAATTTGCCTACTGACAACAGAATATTGAAGAAGGATCACATTGTTTATGGTTAACTACATATAAAGCGGCTTACATTACGAGAGAATGTAAGCCGCTTTTATTATATCCCTTATGCGGCAAGGCTTTGAGGCCCTGCCTTTTTTATTTTGATAACTATTTGAGAGCAGAATTCCTACGTTAAGAATCATTACGAATCTTCATAAGGACGGACGCGCAGCGTAAGCCCCCTGTCCTCACAGATTTTCCGGCATTTTTCGATTTCCTCAGGGCCTTCGACATGGTCAACGATTGTCAGGACGACATGTGGTACGTACGGTTTGCAGTGCTGGGCGAAAGTCAGCATGGCATCATACGACTTGATGCCAAATTTTGCACGCGTGAGTTTCAGGTAGCGCTCCGCGTTTGAAGCGTTGAGACTAATGGAAACCGTGTCGAGAATGCCTTTAAAGTCCTTGGCAAATTCCCTGCCGTTCTCCAGTTCACCGAGGCCGTTCGTATTGAGGCGCGTCGGCATACCCGGATGCTGTTTCTTGACATAGCGAAGCAGGGTCAAAAGGTCATCGAGACGCATGGTCGGCTCACCAAAGCCGCAGAAAACAACTTCCTTAATGTAGTCCCAGGGAACTTTGTCAAGGGCTGCTTCGATTTCTGCCACGGTCGGTTCCTTCCCCTTATACCAGAGAGAGGATTGTTCTGCCATGTGTTTCATCGTGCGCAGGCAGAACGTGCAGGCGCAGTTGCAGTGATTGGTGAGATTGACATAGAGGTTGCGCTTGCCCTCCGGCTGTACGCGCAGGGACTCATCAAGCGGCAGATATTTGCCGCCGGCATGTGTTGCATAGACAATCATCATGATACCCCCTAAGATATAAAATACAAGTTGATAATGTCATATTCAGCGAAGTTCGGTGAGATACTCCTCAAACGGCAGACCGTAATTCCATGGCAGTTCCAGCTTCTCTGCATAAGCCAGGCACTTGCTGATAAAAGAAGATGCTTTTTTCACGGCATCTTCCAGATGCTCACCGCGTATCAGGCTGGCAGCGACAATCGCCGCAAAGGCATCTCCGCTGCCGCTGCGGTCCCCGCCGATTTTCGGCACGCGCACCAGCGAGGCCTTTCCCTTTTCGTAAAGGAAATTTTTGATGGTCTCATTTTCATGAAGTCCCGTAATGACAACCTGCTGCGGGCCGCGCTTCGAGAGTTCCTCAGCCATGTGGCCGAGCTCTTCATCGGCAATGATGCCATCCTCCGGATAAGGAATATCCAAAAGCTGGCAGGCCTCCGTAAGATTTGGCGTCACAATATCGGCCACGGTCAGCAGACTGCGCATTTTATCACACATTTCCTGTGTATAAGATGGATAAAGTTTGCCATAATCCCCCATGACAGGGTCTACCATCACCTTCGTCCCAGGCTTCTTGAAACGATGGATAAAATCCAGTACGATGGCAATCTGTTCAGCTGAGCCTAAAAAGCCCGTGCAGATGCCGTCAAAAATAAGTTCATTCTTTTCCCAGCTCTCGATATACGGCATCATGCGCGACGTGTAGTCATCGAGATAGTGGTCTGGGAAACCCGTATGAACCGAAAGAATCGCCGTCGGCAGCGGACAGGCCTGTATCTTCATCGCGGAGATCAGCGGCAGCTCCACCGTGACCGAGCAGCGCCCAAAGCCCGTGATATCATTGACCAGGGCAATTCGCTTTTGTCGTTTCATTTTTACTCCTGCTGCTCCCCTCTGCTCAGCGGTTGTCGACTTTGTCCATCGCTACGAGGTCGTGCTCCATGAAACGATGTTCTGCCAGACGCTCATATTTCGTATCCGGACGTCCGTAATTGGCGTACGGGTCAATCGAGATGCCGCCGCGCGGCAGGAATTTGCCCCAGACCTCGATATACTTCGGGTCCATAAGGCGGATGAGGTCCTTCATGATGACATTGACCACATCTTCATGGAAGTCCCCATGATTGCGGAAGCTGACAAGATAAAGCTTCAAAGATTTGCTCTCCACCATGCGGCGGCCTGGGATATAGGAAATGTAGATGGTCGCATAATCCGGCTGTCCCGTAATCGGGCAGAGTGCCGTGAACTCCGGGCAGTTGAATTTGACCCAGTAATCGTTGTCCGGATGACGGTTCTCGAAAGTCTCGAGGATTTCCGGACAGTAGTCGTAATGATATTTGACATTTTTCTTGCCCAAAAGGGTGATATCTTCCTGGGATTTATCGCGTGACAATAGCGTTCCCTCCATTTATTTATCATCGTATTTATAGATACTGTTTCTATCATAGCGAATCCTGTAAAAATAATCAAGCAGACAAAAATCCCGCATCAATAGATGATGCGGGATTTTATTGCCATCAACAGGAATTAGTGGTTGAAGATATTCTTCAGGGCCTGCTTGTTGACATCGCGGTTCAGCTGTGCGAGATACGTCGTCAGCTTGATGTTCTTCGGGCAAGCTTCGACACAGTTCTGGCTGTTGCCGCAGCTCGTGATGCCGCCCTTCTCCATCAGTGCGTTCAGGCGCTTCGGAGCGTCGAACTTTCCGAGCGGATGAAGGTTGAAGAGGTAAGCCTGTACCGTCGGAGCCGGTCCGATGAAGTCGGACTGCGGGCCGACATTCGGGCAGGCCTCAAGGCAGCAGCCGCAGGTCATGCAGTGCGAAATCTCGTAAGCCGTCTGTGCCGTGTACGGGTTCTGGATCGGAGCATCCTTGACTTCCCACGTACCATCGACTTCAACCCAGCCATGAATGCGTTTGAGGCTTTCGAACATGACGGAGCGGTCGATGAGCAGGTCGCGGATGACCGGGAACGTGCGTGCCGGCTGCAGGTGAATCGGCTGCTTGAGCGTATCAACCAGTGTGCAGCATGCCTGACGAGCCTTGCCGTTGATGACCATCATGCAGGCACCGCAGACTTTTTCAAGGCAGTTGCATTCCCACGTTACTGGCGGGACTTTCTTGCCGTCAACGGTGACCGGATTCTTCTGGATTTCCATCAGGGCAGCAACGATGTTGAGGCCCGGGCGATAGTCAACTTCGAACTCCTGATTATACGGCTTCTCTTTTGGGCCGTCCTGGCGCTCGACGATGATTCTGACTTTTTTCTGTTCTGCCATTTCTATTTGTCCTCCCTCTTACTCTTTCTTAGCTACGGCATAGTTACGCAGACGCGGCTTGATAAGAGAGTGCTCGAATTCACGGTAGGAAACAACCGGCTCTTCGTTCTCCTGGTCGAATTTTACAATGGTCGTGCGCATGAACTGCTTATCGTTGCGCTCGAAGAATACGAGGTCGTCGTTGCCATCATCCGTCGTGCCACGGCCCGTCTTCTCGTCGAAGTGGAATTTGCCGTATTTCTTATGGAGGGCCTCCTGAAGGTCCGGCGTCATCTTGTCATAGTCGGACTTGAGGACGATCTTAGCATGGGCACCGCGGCTCTCGTCACGCTGCAGAGCGGACTGCGTGATGGCCATTGCATAGATGATCATGTTGCGCAGCTGGCGGACGAACATAGCTTCCTGGTTTGCCCAAGTGCCATGGTCCGTAACACCGATGTTGTCCCAACGCTTAAGGATTTCCTTGAGTTCCTTGACGCACTCTTTGAGGCCATCGTTATCACGCTCGATCGAGACGTATTTGTACATGATGTCGCCGAGCTCATGATGGAGCTTATGCGCATTTTCCGTACCATTCATGTTGCGGATCTTGTCGAACTCTGCTACGCACTCCTGACGGGCAGCCTCGAGTTCCTCTGCCGTAAGCGGAGAACCGAGCTTGCCGCTGCGTGCGAGGCGCAGGGACTCTGGGCCCGAAATCGTGCCCGAATACGTTGCCGACAGCAGCGAGTTTGCACCGAGGCGGTTTGCACCATGGTACTGGTAATCGCACTCGCCGGAAGCCAGCAGGCCCGGGATGTTCGTATGATGCTCGCGGTCGACCCAGATGCCGCCCATCGAATAGTGGATCGACGGGAAGATCTCCATCGGGACCTTGCGCGGATCCTGACCCATGAAGTCGCTGTACATCTCGAGGATGCCGCCGAGCTTGCGCTCGAGGTAATCAGCCGGGATGTGCGAGAGGTCGAGGTAAACGCGGTTCGGATTGTGCATGCCGAGGCCCATGTGGACAACGACTTTATAGATGGCACGCGATGCAACGTCACGCGGAACGAGGTTGCCGTATGCCGGATACATATCTTCGAGGAAGTACCAGCGCTCTTTTTCGCCCGTCTGCGGGTTCTTGCGGTAAACCCAGACGCGGCCGCCTTCACCGCGGCAAGCCTCGGACATCAGGCGGTTCTTATCGGAACCCGGGATAGCCGTCGGATGAATCTGGAGGAATTCCGGATTGCCGAGTTCAGCACCCTGCTGGTAAACAGCGGAAACAGCCGAGCCATTGCAGATCGTCGAAGCCGTGCAGCGGCCGTATACCTGGCCAGGGCCGCCCGTTGCGAGGATGACGACATCAGCCGGGAACGAAACGATTTCGTTCGAGTTCATGTTCTGTGCAACGATACCGCGGCAGATACCCTCTTTGTTCTTGATGATCTTGATGAATTCCCAGAACTCATACTTCTTGACGCCGCCCTTGACTTCCCAACGGCGAACCTGCTCGTCGAGAGCATAGAGGAGCTGCTGGCCCGTCGTGGAACCAGCGAAGACCGTGCGCTTGTTCTTCTGGCCGCCGAAGTTGCGGAGGTCAAGAACGCCTTCAGCCGTACGCGTGAACGGTACGCCCATGCGGTCGAACATCTTGATGAGCTTCGGTGCAGCTTCAACCATGCCCTTTACAGCGAGCTGGTCAGCGAGGAAATCGCCGCCGTAGACCGTATCATCGAAATGCTCGTAAATCGAATCATGCTCGCCCTTCGTGTCCATGCAGGCATTGATGCCGCCCTGGGCACAGAGGGAATGCGAACGCTTAACCGGGCAGTAAGAGAAGAGGTCAACCTTGCCGCCGCCTTCGCAGATCTTCAGCGTAGCCATGAGGCCCGAAAGGCCGCCGCCTACGACAATAATCTTATTTTCTGGTTTCTTAGCCATTTATATTCTCCTTTTTCTTACACAGAGTATCGGGTCTTACATGACGAAGTAGCTTGCCATGAATGCAATCGTGACAAGGCAGAGCAGAGCGCAGAGGCACATCGACAGAACGTTGATGACGGTCTGGACGCGCGGGCCTTTGGCAATACCCCAGGTCATGCAGAAAGTCGTGATACCGTTGCAGAAATGGAAGATTGCAGCAAACATACCGATCGTGTAGAGAACCGTGACAATCGGGCTGCTCGTAAAGTAGGAATGCAGGAGTTCATAGGACATCGGCGTACCGGAAATTGCTTTCGTGAAGATACGCAGATAGAACACATGCCAGATAAGGAAGAATACGAGATACCATGCCGTCCAGCGCTGCAGAGCAAACTGCCAGTTGCGGACATAGCCGTAACGGCCAGGGTTGTTCTTAGCCTGCAGGGCAATGTAGATACCATAGATAGCGTGGAAAAGAATTGGTACGGCTACACCGAAAATCTCAAGACCGAGGAAAATCGGATGCGGGATAAGGTCCATCATTGCAAGCGCGCCATTGAGTGATTCTGCACCACCGAGAGCGCGGGCATTCGTGATAACATGCTCGCAAAGGAAAAGACCGATTGCGAACAGACCAACTAACGAATGCAGACGGCGCAGATAAAAAGTTGTATGGAACATTCTATACCTCCTGTTGATTCTTGGAAAAAGAAAGGA
Organism: Mitsuokella apri; assembly: GCF_051886055.1. Taxonomy (NCBI): domain Bacteria; kingdom Bacillati; phylum Bacillota; class Negativicutes; order Selenomonadales; family Selenomonadaceae; genus Mitsuokella; species Mitsuokella apri. Next base: position 116,683 of record NZ_JBJEXT010000070.1, read on the forward strand.
AGCCTTCAAGCGAGCCTCCCGAAAACTTCCTTTCTCCCAACTTTATCAGTAACCCTTCAGGGTACGATACTTCTTCTGGTTGATATCGTAAAGGTTGTTGCCTTCGCAGTCGATAACAACGATAGCCGGGAAATCCTCAACGGTCAGACGGGCAAGAGCCTCAGGACCGAGTTCCGGATAAGCGAGGACTTCGTATTTCTTGACGGACTTTGCAATAAGAGCTGCAGCACCGCCAACAGCAGCGAAGTACGTTACGCCGTTCTTCTTCATGGAATCGACAACTTCCTTCGAACGGGAGCCTTTGCCGATCATGCCCTTGATGCCCTGGTCGAGCATCGTCGGCGTGTAAGCGTCCATACGGCCGGAAGTCGTCGGGCCGCAGGAACCAATCGGGTCGCCCGGTTTTGCCGGCGTCGGTCCGAGGTAGTAGACCATCTTGTTGTGCCAATCGATCGGCAGCTTCTCGCCTTTAGCAAGAGCTTCGCACATTTTCTTGTGTGCAGCATCGCGGGCTGCGTAAATCTCACCCGTGATGAGGACGCTGTCGCCGATCTTCAGCTTACGGGAATCTTCTTCCGTAAATGGGGTATGGATACGAATAGGTTCTGCCATGATTATCTTTCCTCCTGATATTTTCTGCTCAGTTTATCGAATGGATCAAAGAACGCGCTTTGCATGACGGCATGCATGGCAGCAGATCGTTACAGCAACCGGCAGGCCAGCGATATGCGTCGGGCCCCACTCGATGTTGACACCGAGGCAGGACGTCGTGCCGCCGAGCTGCGGTCCAATCCCCGTCTCATTGATGAGCTCGAGGAGTTCATCTTCAAGCTTTGCGTACTCAGGCATCGGATTATGCGAGTCAATCGAACGCGTAAGAGCAATCTTACTCATAACAGCGGCACGGTCCATCGTACCGCCAATGCCGATACCGACAACCATCGGCGGGCACGGGTTCATGCTGGCATGGAGGATGATTTCCATGACGGCTTTCTTGACGCCTTCAACGCCATCAGCCGGAACGAGCATCTTGATGCCGCCCTTGTTCTCGGAACCGAAGCCCTTCGGCTCAACCGTGATCTTGAGCTGGTCGCCCGGAACAATCTTCGTGTAGATAACGCCCGGCGTGTTGTTCTTCGTGTTCACGCGGTTGAAGATTGGTTCAGCAACAACCGATTTTCTCAGATAACCTTCCGTGTAGCCTTTGGCAATACCATCGTTGACAGCTTCTTCGAGGTCGCCGCCGACGATGTGGAGGTCCTGACCGACTTCAAGGAAGACAATCGTCATACCAGTATCCTGGCAGTACGGACGGTCTTCATTGCGTGCGATTTCCGCATTCTTGATAATCTGGTCGAGAACAGCCTGACCAACCGGAGATTTCTCCGTCTCACGGCCTTTCTTCAGGCCTTCATAGACATCCTTCGGCAGGTAATAAGCAGCTTCCTTGCACAGCTGTGCAACGGTCTCCGTGATTTGTTTTGCGTCGAGTTCTCGCAAAGTAATCCCTCCCATAAATACAACTTATCACACATCTGTGGTTCATCATAACACATTTTATAGCGGCTTTCAAGCTTTTCTGAAAGCCCGCGAAGCCTTGAAAAAAGTGAATTCCATTCGCTTTTTTCGGTTCCTGAGACTAGCCACATTGTGAGCTTCATCACTCGAAGTTTATATTAGGTATTGACATTTTAAAATCCTTCCTGCTATGCAAAAAAATTTTTATTTTCATCGATTTTTTCTTATTTCGTTACTATAATGCATGATCGTGATGTATAAAAATCATGCGAGGCGAATGAGCTGACAATGAGGGCGTTTCCCCTGTTCCAACTCCATGATGAGGAAAGAACCCTGCGCCGCATCGCGGGGTCTTGCCACGCTGCCGGGATTCAGGACGGTCAGGCCCCCCGTTGATACTTCCGCGACATGCGTATGGCCGTAAACGGCGATGTCACAGCCTTCCTCTTCCGCAGCATCGCAAAGCATCTTCGTCGTAAAGCGAACACCGTACAGATGGCCATGGGTGAGGAAAATGCGGTGGCCGGCAGCCTCGATCACATCATCCGTTTTTGCAGAGACATCCGGCCAATCACTGTTGCCCGCGACATAACGCACGTCTGCCTCCCCCTTTGTCACCATCTCCAGATACTCTGCGTCCGGCACGACATCGCCGGCATGCAGCCAGAGCGTTACGCCGTTGGATGCCGGATGGGCGAGCATCCTGTCGACAGCAGCAGTCGAGCCGTGGCTGTCACTTACGATTCCAATCTTCATTTTAAATGTTCCTCCAATTTGCAAACCATCTCACGCAGGGCCTTGCCGCGATGGCTGATGCGGTCTTTCTCTGCCAGGCTGATCTCCGCCATCGTCCGGCCGGGATATTCCGCCGGATAAAAATACGGGTCATAGCCAAAGCCGTTTTCTCCGCGCGGCACCATCTGCACCGTTCCATCGCAGCGGCCTTCGCTCGTAAAAATGCTGCCGTCCGTATCCGCAAAAACAAGGGCACAGCGGTAATCTGCTGGCGATTCCTTTACGCCGGCCTTCCTGAGCTCCTGCAAAAGCTTTTCGTTGTTCGTCGCATCGTCGGCATGAAAGCCGGCAAAACGCGCGGAATGAATGCCCGGTGCACCGCCAAGCACCGCAACTTCAATCCCGGAATCATCGGCAATGCAGGCACAGCCTGTCTTTTCCCGATAGAATTCCGCTTTGATGCGTGCGTTCTCAGCAAATGTACTGCCATTTTCCACGGCATCGGGAAACTGGCCAAATTCTTTTAAAGAAAGGACTTCTACCGGTAAATGCGCAAGGGCTGCGCGCATTTCGCGCACCTTGCCCTGATTTTTTGTAGCAATCACGATTTTTTTCATTTTCATAGCCCCCATCAACCTTCCCGGCCGACGAGCCAGACAAGCTCACCGCCTAATACATCTTTCTGATAGGAAATGAGCTCACGGCAGCCTTTTTCGCCGAACTGCAAAAGGGTACCGAGCTCTTCGTGCGTGAACGGGCGTCCCTCGCCCGTTCCCTGCACTTCAACGAAGCGGCCTGCTCCGGTCATCACGACATTCATATCGACAATGGCCTGAGAATCCTCTTCATAGCAGAGGTCCAGAATGGGCTGTCCCTCGTGGCTGATGCCCACGCTGATCGCCGACAAAAAATCCTTTACGGGGAAAATATTTCCCTTTTTGTAAAACGAAGCACAGGCCTCGACCAGCGCGACAAATGCCCCTGTAATCGAGGCCGTGCGCGTACCGCCATCTGCCTGAATGACATCGCAGTCAATCAGGATGGTACGTTCGCCAAGGGCCTTCATATCGACGACGGAGCGCAGGCTGCGGCCGATGAGCCTTTCGATCTCCTGTGTTCTGCCCGACTGCTTGCCGCGCACGGCTTCACGCTGCGTCCGCGTTTCCGTGGCACTTGGCAGCAGGGAATATTCCGCGGCAATCCAGCCCTCGCCCGTGCCGCGCAGGAAAAAGGGCACGCGGTCTTCGATGGAGGCCGCACAGATGACCTTCGTATTGCCCATTTCCATGAGCACAGAACCTGCCGGATACTTCTGGAAATGGCGGTGAATCTCATACGGGCGCAGGTCATCCGCCATGCGCCGGTCATTCCTCAGCCCATTTTCCATATCTTCCGTATCTCTTATCGATGACATAACTGAAAACTTCCTTTCTAAAAAAATAGAGGTGCCCTACCCCGAATCTTCGAATCTTCGTGGTATCACACCTCTTCTGCTTCGTCAGGGCTATGCCTGCAGGAAAGCAGTCTGTCTTATTTCTGCGACTCCTGATACTGTCTGTAATTTTTGATGATGCAGATCGGCGTCTTCTGGCTTGCATTGCCGAACGGATTGTCGATAAGCAGTTTTGCGGCCATCTGTCCGTCGACTTTGTCCGTGACACCGACCACGCGGGAACGCTTGAGGTCGTTGACATCCGCGATCATCGCGCCAAAGCAGCCAAGACGCTGCTGGATTTTCTTGACGACCTCATTCGGATTTTTAGGACCGTAGACGATGCATTTATCGAACGGCGGCATCGTGCCCGTGACATCGTCGATGAGGGCCGTCTGCTCGCCGCCCCATTTGTAGAAAAGGCCGCTCTGGCCGACAAGTTTGCCGAGGAAGCCTGCAAACAGGGCAAAGGCCACGCGCCATTTGCCTTCGACATCCATCAGCGACTGCATGCCGTGCGGCGAGGCAAGGCTGCCGTAATCCGGAATGAAACGGCAGCAGAACTGAGCTACGCGGGAAATCTTGAGGTCTTCAGGGCGCACAAAACGGCCCTGCGTGATGGCGACGACACTCTCTGCCGTGCAGAGAAGATCGTCAGGACCAATCTTGCCCTTTGTATAACGTTCAATGCTGTCAACGATATCGTCTTTCTCGGTCAGGATGCGCGTCGGGACCGGAATCAGATCGAGTTTTGCTTCTGCCATGATAATTCCTCCCTTAGTCCTTTACGAGTTCCACACCGGCGAGCTTGGCAATCTCTTCGGCCGTCAGCGTCAAACGGACTTTCGTGTAATGCCAAGGCGTACGGCCCGTCTCCATCCAGATGACATCAAGCGGCAGGTCGACCATATGCGAAAGAGCTTCTTTGAGCGTCATGCCTTTGCGCGGCGTCAATTTGACTTTCGCGAAGATATTGAGTTTATCCTCATGATTCGGATCACCGAGTTTCTGGATGAGTACAGCTTCAAAGTAATCATCCTCGCGCGGTTCTCCTTCGCGCTCTGCCTTGCCGCGTGCTTCGATGCCGTCATACTGCTCATACGGCAGCTGCGGACGCACAAAAGCATCCATAATCGTCGCACACTGCTTGCCCTCATTGACAAACGTCAGTTTCTTCGAGAGCACAATGCCGTCGTCCGTCTGCGATTCTACGACAAAAGGAGCATCCGTCTTGACGACGACCTTCTCCTTGCCGACTGCACAGAGATAAAGTTTTGCTACGATAACCGCAGCTACGATCAGGCCAATGATTACATATAATACCGTCACGTCAATTCCTCCTGACTATTCTCTTATCCTTTTTCCTGATAAATTTATAAACTTGAAATCCCACAGGATGTCCTTTATTTCCTGTGGGGATTATTTGCCTCTTTTTCCTGCAGCTCCTGCCAAACAGCCTCATCGGCCATGGCCTGCTGCAGCTTCGTATAGTACTTTTCCGGCAGGCGCGTGATCCTGCCGCTCTCCATATGCGTGAAGACATTCTGCGTAAAGCCCGTGACCATGAGCTCCCCCGTCTTCTTATTGAACACGCGGTACTGGAAGGCCATTTTGGCCTTCGTCAGGGCTTTCGGACGCGTCTCGATGCAGATAACATCGTCAAAATGCCCCGGCGAGACGTATTTGGCGCGCACCTCCGTAATGGGGAATACGTAGCCATCCTTCATCATATCACCGAGTGTGATACCGTACTTGCGCAGATATTCCACACGGCCTGTCTCAAACCAGCGGATATAATTTGAATGATGCACGACTGCCATAGCATCCGTATCATAAAAATTCACATGATGCTCCGTAATGACTGGCACGGTCATTCCTCCTTTAAAATCCGGTCAGATTTCGTGTTTGCATTTTCCCTGCAGCACATTCTATAGCCTAGAACAAAAGCCATCGAAAGTCAAGGAAAGTCAGGATTTTTGACCTTCTTCCTGCCAACGGAGCACTCAGTGAATATCGTAAACCATGTCAAGGCGTTTGAGGTAGCGGCCGATGCGCGCAAGCTCTGCATCATCTTTTACGCGGCGGCCCGAATAATAGTATTCCACCGTCTGCGGCAGATTCTCAAGGCCATCCCGCGCCTTGAGCTGGCGGATGAGCTCGCGCACTGTGCCTTCATTGCCATCGACAAAATGCATGTTCTCCGGCATGATTTCGCGCATGGTATCCTTAAAATAATTGAAGTGCGTACAGCCAAGTACGAGTGCCGAATATTCCCTCAGGTCGAAGCGGCCGAGTTCCTCCGACAGGTAATCGTGAACAGCCTGTGAATTGAATTCCTCGCGTTCAGCAAATTCAACGAGCCGCGGCAGAGGCAGAAGGTCCACAAGATGGTCTTTGTCAAAGCGTTCGATGAGAATCTGCATCTTCTTGCCCTTGACCGTAATCGGCGTGGCCGCGACTAAAACGCGGTGCTCCCCGTCAAGGTCCAAAGCCTTCTTGGCAGCCGGCTCCATGCCGATAATCGGAATATCATAAAGATGGCGCATTTCGCGTACGGCCACGGAAGTCGCCGTATTGCAGGCCACGACAATCGCCTTGACGCCGCAGGTCACGAGAAAATCAAAAGCCTCTTTGACAAATCCACGGACTTCTTCTTTTGTCTTGACGCCATACGGCACATGGTCCTCATCCGCATAAAAGACAAACTGTTCATGCGGCAGCACGCGCATCGCATGATGCAGCACGGAAAGTCCGCCAATCCCCGAATCAAAAAACGCAATTTTCATTGCCAGCATCTCCCAAGTAAGTCATATTTTTACCTTAGCTTATTATAACAGGTCTTATTTTTTACCGCAACGGGAGCCGCAAAGCAGGGAAAGCGATTTGACAGAAACTGTCTTTTTTTGTTATAATAACTCTGTTCTTTATGCGGAGAGGTGTCCGAGTGGTTTAAGGAGCCGGTCTTGAAAACCGGTGATGCAGCAATGCACCGTGGGTTCGAATCCCACCCTCTCCGCCATAATGGAGTGGTACTCAAGAGGCTGAAGAGGACGGTTTGCTAAATCGTTAGACTGGGTAACCGGTGCGGAGGTTCGAATCCTCTCCACTCCGCCACGAAAAAGTCAGGGACTTTGGTTTTGCCAAAGTCCCTTTTTGCATGTTTATGCCAATTATTTTTATTTTTCAGCAGCAGCCTCAAAGCCGGAAATACTTTTTGATATTTTCATAGCAGACGCCTTTAATCAGCATGCCCAAGGCATCCTTATCCGCTGGGTAAAGACCTTCTTCGACGAGACCTGCCAAAGCATCGCAGAGAATGCGGCGGTAGTATTCATGGCGCGGCCAGAACAGGGCACTGCGCGCATCGGTCGAGAAGCCTACGGCCGTGCCGATGATGCCGAGACTTGCCATATAGCCGACTTGTGCACGGATGCCCAAAGGCGTCTGATTAATCCACCACGAAGGGCCGAGCTGCAGATGACCGGCATCTTCTGTCTGGAAAGCACCGAGAACGGAACCGATGATGACTTGGTCCGTCGGATTCATCGAGCTTACGATGGTTTTAGGCAGGGCTTCTTCGCGCGAAAGCAGGTCGAGAAGTTTGGCAAGATTCTCGCCATCGCTGCTCGCACTGATGCAGTCGCAGCCCGCGCCGCTGCCGAGGCCTGCTTCCATCTTGCTGTTGATGTCCCGCAGGATGCCATAATGAAGCTGCATGGCCCAGCCGCGCTCTGCATATTTCTTGCCAAGGAAGCGAAGAACCGCCGTCTGGTATTTCTCGATTTCCTCCTCGGTCGGCTCGCCCTTGCTGTTAATGACGCGGCCGACGATATCATCGAGCTCATACTCCTCGGCCTCGCGGTAAACAATCCGCGGCAGCGCATGGTCGGCTGTACGGCAGCCCATGCTGTCAAAATAGGCGATGCGTTTCGCAAGAGCCTCGCGCACCTCGCCCATCGTTGAGATATCAACATCAGCGGCCCGGCCGAGGTCGTAGAGCATGTAGTTGCCCCATTCCGGATTGGCAAGGTCTAAAGCAGCGTCCGGATGGAACACCGGCAGGACCTTGATGGGATACCCCTCTTCCTGCAGCTGGCGGTGCCATTTGAGATTGTCCTCGGGATGGTCTGCCGTAAAGACGGCCTCAACATGTCCCTGTTCCAAAAGGGAACGCACTGTCACAGTCTCATCGGCAAATTTCTCTTCGCAATAAGACCAAACATCGTCGGCCGTCTCGCCATTCAGCACATAATGGCAGTCGAAAATGCGTTTGAGCACGAGGTGCACCCACGTATAGATAGGGTTGCCCGCGGCTTTTGCGAGAGCTTCGGCAAAATACTGGAAGCGTTCGCGCGCCGGCGCCTCGCCGCCCGTGATAAATTTTTCCGGCACACCATTCGCCCGCATGAGGCGGCGTGCCACGGGATTATCGACGAGGACCTCCGTCAGATTGCGGTAGACACGGTTTTCCGCAATATCCCGCACGGGAATATGTGTGTGGTAATCGATAATCGGCAGATGTTCTGCATAGTCATGGTACAAATCTTCAGCAAACTCTGAGTGCAACAAAAAATCTTCATCCATAAAGCGTTTCATGACAACCAGCCTCTCTTTCTTATGGATTATATAAGGAAGAATTCGCTCTCCAAAGGAAAAATCCCTGCTGAAAGGCAAAGAAATCGAACAGAGGTGCAGGCAAAAAGAGCTCGTATCGTTTTATAGGCGTTTCCTATGCACGCAATATCTTTTTCGTCCTACGCAGCTGCCCATTCTATGATATAATGAACACGTTCTTATATTATTTGTTATTTGCCAAACAAAGAAAGAAGGTCTTTTCTCACATGGATATCCTGTTCTTCCTGATACTGGGCCTCGGCGTCGGGACATTTGGCACGCTCGTCGGCATCGGCGGCGGCCTCATCTGCGTACCAATCTTCATCCTGTTTCTCTCGGATGGCGGCGTTTACCCGTACTTCCACACAGCCGCACAGATTGCCGGCACCTCGCTCGTCGTCGTCATGGCCAATGCCATGAGCGGCACGCTCGCTTATATCCGCCAGAAACGCGTGCTCTTCAGTGCGGCAATTCCCTTCGCCATCGCGACCCTGCCTGGCGCCGTACTCGGTTCATGGATTGTCAATAAATTCAGCACGACGATGCTCGACCTCTACTTCGGCATTTTCCTGCTGCTGATGTCCATCATCATGTACTGGAATTCCACACACAAGCCTGTTTCGAATATCATGGAACTGCCAAAGGACTTCCATTACAACCGCACGCTCGGTATCGTCGCGAGCCTTGGTGTTGGCTTCATCTCGAGCATCTTCGGCATCGGCGGCGGCGTCATCCATGTGCCGCTGATGATTTACCTGCTCGGCTTCCCTGTCCACGTCGCGACGGCCACAAGCCATTTCGTCCTCGCCTGCTCCTCAGCCTTCGGTGTCATCAGCCATTTCATGCTCAACCACATCATCTGGGTCCCTGCCATCTGCATTTCGATTGGCGCAGCCGTCGGTGCACAGATCGGCGCTAAGATTTCCAAGAAGACAAAGTCCAAAGTCATCCTCATGCTGCTATCGCTTGCGATGTTCGCCCTCGGCATCCGCCTGATTCTGCTCGGCAGCGCTCACTAATCACATAAAGCCACATAAAAAGACGGAAGCACCCCCCACGTGCTTCCGTCTTTTTATGTGCTTTAGCTTTATTTTTCAAGGCTTGCGGCCAAGATATGCCAGGATGCCGCCATCGACATAGAGGATATGGCCATTGACAAAATTTGAGGCATCCGCAGCGAGAAATACGGCCGGCCCCATGAGGTCTTCCGGCGTGCCCCAGCGCTGCATCGGCGTCTTCGCGAGGATAAAATCGTTGAAGGGATTCCCCGGCGTACGCAGAGGTGCGGTCTGCGGCGTCGCGATATACCCAGGCCCAATGCCGTTGCATTGGATATTCATGGCGCCGTATTCCGAGGCGATGTTCTTCGTCAGCATCTTGAGACCGCCTTTCGCTGCCGTATAGGCGGACACCGTCTCCCTGCCGAGCTCGCTGAGCATCGAGCAGACATTGATGATTTTGCCGTGGCCCTTCTTGATCATGCCGGGCAGCACAGCCTTCGCCACGATGAACGGCGCAGTAAGGTCAATATCGATGACCTGACGAAATTCCTCCGCCTTCATCTCAACCATCGGAATGCGCTTAATGATGCCCGCATTATTGACGAGAATATCAATCGTGCCGAGTTTCTCCTCAATGTCCGCGACCATCTTCTGCACATCCTCTTCGTGCGTCACATCGCAGATATAGCCAAGTGCCTCAATGCCGTCCGCCTTGTACATGGCCAGGGCCTTGTCCATATGCGCCTGACTGCGGCAGTTGAACGCGATTTTCGCGCCGGCATCCGCATAGGCCTTGGCAATCGCGTAGCCAATGCCATAAGCCGCGCCCGTGACAAGAGCGACTTTTCCTTCCAATGAAAACTGCTTCTGAACATCGAACATAAAAATCCCTCCTTTTCTCCATCATATCATCAATCGGATTCTGCTGGCTATGGACAAATCTGACAAATCCGATATTTCCTGCCAGAAAATCTTAAAATATCTTCTTCATTGGTCAACTACAGCATGGCGGCTGGAAAGTGCTGTGCCAGAGCTGCGCTGATATACCGAACCATTCAGCAAAAGGGATTCATTGCCGCGGATGACGATGTGAACCACCTGTCCATCTGTATACGTAACATCTGCCGTATACGTATCACTGTTGCTGTCGTACGTCACGTTTTCAATGGAACGGAACGGATACCGTTTATAAGGCTCCTGGTTGGACCCTGGTCCCGGTTCATTTGGTACAACCTCACCTACCGAATCATACGACGTAATGATATCCGTGCGCGGTTTTCCCCATGTTCCCTGCAAGCGCGCCTTGAAATTTGCCACTAACGATTGCTTCTGTGTATCAGCTGACTTAGCTGCGGCTGCTTTGACCGTCCTTGATGACGAACGCTGCTGCTGAACGTATGATGTCAGCATCGTATCGAGGCCATCGAGATTGAACGCAGAAGCAAAATCCGTTTTCTCAATCGCAATGCTGCTGCCGCGGTCTTTAAGCTCCGCCACATTTTCCTTCACACGCGCAATGGCCGCATTCGTATCCTTGTCCAACGGATTCTTAATGATATTTTCAACATCATCGAGGATATTCCCTTCCAAAAGCACCGCTTCCAATAAATCTGCATTAGCCGTACGGTACTTGCTGCCTGGACGCGCCGTTTTGAGGTCTCCCGCTGTCTTTTTCAGGTTTCCCTGTACCGCGTCGATTTTACCAAGCAGGTCCTTTGCCGCTGCACTTTCCGGGCCGCCATGCAAGTCTTTCACGCCAAGCGCAACGTCCCGCGCATCGCTGGCAACTTCTTCCGTATAAACAGCCTGTTTGACATAAACATGCTGCTCATACTGGGTAAAGACAAAGAACCCTGCCAGTGCCAGAACAAGTACGAGGATAATGCCAACGAGAATTTTCATCGTATTGGCCGACTTTTCCATCATATCCTTCCCTTCCGTCACTGCATATGCTCGCCTGTCTTAGTCGACTCCGTATAGGCAATTTTCCAACCGCCATCCTGCTTGACAAGCGTGGCAGTGCCATTGAAATTCTGTACCTTGACTTTGCCGCCGTCTGCACGGTCACGGGCGGTCAGCGTATAGTTCAAGACTACCTTATCGCTTGAGGATGACGCGACCGAAATATTCGAGACTGTGCTGGAAAGCGTCGTGCTGTAGCCATTGCGGAACGAATCGTAACCGCCCATCCGATTCTGCTGTTCCGGCGTCATGAGATTCCAGGCGGCGCTGAGATTTTTCGAGGAGATTGCACTGTGAAAATTCCGCAGCGTCCCCTTGGCACTTTCCGTATCGTTTGACGCATTTGCCTGATTCGGTGCTTTTACACCAGCAGGCTGCTGCGCGCCTTCATATGTGCGCACGCTGATATAATCCACTTTATTGTCCTTCACAGCAAAACGCAATAAGCCGATACGGCCATCCAGCCCCGTGAATTTATATTCATAAAGCGTGCGGCCCTCTCCATCATCCGATTTCGAGAACGTATCCGTGCCATAGGCTTTCTGCACTTCGTCCAAGGTCGAGCCCTGATGAAGTCCGCGTTTGGTTGAAACACTGTCATCCTGCGAGACAAGCGCCGTAATCTTGCCATTTTCCTCAACGATTTCCATGTTATCGTAGTAATGGCGCAGCATCGAACCCTCTTGGTGCGGATCCTTCTTTTCCGCAGATTTCTCCACTTCTGAGATGGCACTGGTATCATCGCCAAGGTCGAGTCCGCCAAGCGAAAGATCCGTCTTCATCTCCCGCGCCGGCGCATCTTCCTTAGCTGCCGACTGTTTGGCCACAGGCTGATAGCCCGTCCCATTGTCCGCAAAGAATTCGCGGTAGCCAAAATAGCCAAGAACTCCGGCCAGAATGAGGATAACGGCAATCAGCAGGGCCTGTTTCTGCTTCATATGCGAAGCAGACGGTGCGCCTGCAGAAGGTGCCGATATATTTTTTGCTATATCCGCCGCACTCATCGGCTGCGAAACAGGAGCAGATGGCCCCTGTGTGCTCTGCACCGGCGGGATTATTTGTGTCTGCTCCACCGCTGTTTGCATGACAGAAGATTTTTTTGGCTGCCCGCATTTGATGCAGAATTTTCCTTTGTTTTGTGCACCGCATTGCGGACAAATCCATACAGACGGCTCATCTGCCTTCATCGACGGATTTTTCATGCCGCATTTCGTACAGAACTTACTTGAATTCACCGTGCCGCAATTTGGGCACGTCCATTGTTTGCTATCGGACAAAATATTTTCCTCCCCGTGTCAGGATTGACAATTCTCGGCCTCTTCCCTCAAGATTCCCCTTAAAGCAGGCTGGAAATGCGGAAGCCAAAGACTTCGATATTCATCGCTATGAAGAGAAGCACACCGACAACGAGAATGGTCAGAATGAACGCCGGAATCCGCTGATTCCCCATGACAGCCGGCTCCAGCATGGCATCTTTCGCTTCCGTGCAGATGAAGCCAATATTGACTGGCAGATTCTTGCGCGAAAGCCGGCAGGCCGCACAGGCAATAATGACAATAAAGGCACCTGCCAACAGAAAATACACGCCAATGCCCAGTCCGACAATTTTATCGGCAAACTCCTGAACAAAATTCGCTCCCAGGCCGAAATCGAGTCCACCCGTCATCTGAGACGCTGCCTGTGCCCCTTTTTTCGTCTTATCAAAGAAATCGACTATGGCAAAATGCAGTTTGCAGTAAATAACAGCAAATGTCACGAGCAGGCCAATATTGATAGAAAGTGGAATATTATACTTCTCCTCGCTGACATAATAACCTGCCAGACAGCAGAATGCCAAAACCGCAAACGTCATAAGCTGACTGATGTTGACCATGCTCGTCAGGCAGGAAATGATGCTGATGCTGATGAGGGGCAGCAGAACCGAAATGGCAATCATGCCGAGTCCGATGTAAGCAATCTTCTCCCACCGCATCATATTCCCGACGCGGGCAAAGAATTTCTGCGACATCTGCTGTGCCGTATCTGCGCCGCTCTGCACAAAAGACTGGGCAGCCTGTGCATAGGCATTGTTCTGCCCTGCATTTGGCTGCCCCTGCGGCATAGTCATATTAGCCCCCTGATTTGTCATAGGAGCTGCCGGCTGTGCCGGATTTTGCATAACAGGCTGTTTCGTACCGCATTCCGGGCAAAATTCTGCTTCATCCGGAATGACTGCTTGACAATGAATGCACTTCTTCATGATGATTCCTCCCCGATGGATCCATAGCAAATGATCAGCCATCATATTAATGACCGGTGTAATGAAATTAATATGATAGGTTAGAGTTCGCTAAATTTTTTAAAAATCCTTCTTCAGAGCAGAACATCATATAATGTCATAGATTCAATGGATGGCAATCTGGCACATCTTCATGGCCTGCAGAGCATTCTCGTGACTCTCGGGCGTCACGCCGGCACAGCAGTCGGCGTCGACAGACACGGGCAGCTCCGGAAAAGCAGCCTTGAGGATCATCGCATTCGAGATGACGCAGATATCCGTGCAGAGTCCGACAAATTCCACCTCGTCCGGATGGAGTCTTGCCACGACATTCGGCAGTTCCATGGAGCCAAACGCCGGCTTTTCGACGATGGCCGCAGCTTCCTTCGCAAAAACCTGCAACGACGGCGCAATCTCCCAGCCCTTTTCCGGCTTGATGCAGTGCGGCACCGGCAGATTCTTCCCTTCCTGCGTCTCCATATAATCCTTGCCATGCGTATCCTGCGTGAACACCAGCACAGCATCCTTCTCTTTTTCAAGCTTCGCCACCAGCCGCGGCAGCATCGCCTGAGCCTCCTTCGTGCCGAGGGCACCATCGATAAAATCATTCTGCATATCAATCACGACAATAACCTTGCGCATTTTTATCTCTCCCATCTAACCCAACCAAGCAATAGTCGATATTTTCTTTAGTATGGCACAAGTCAGCTGTCTTGACAATAAAAAAGCTCTCCGTAAAGAGAGCCGCTGCTGCAGATTTATGCATTTTTCAAGGTGAAATACGCAATCTCCGGCGGACAGCCGAGGCGGAAGGGGAACCAGCTGCCGTTGCCGCTGTGGACGTAGCCGTAGGAATCCCCGATTTTGACCATGCCGCGCGTGTATTTGAAGACGGGAAAAAGAGGCTTTCCGAAGATGCCAATCTGGCTGCCGTGGGTATGGCCGGTGAGGGTCAGGGCAATGCCTTTTTCCGCGCCGTCGTCGATGCATTCGGGATGATGGCCGAGAAGGATGGTCGGCACATTTTGAGGCAGGTTCCCGCAGGCTTCTTCCATATAGGACTTGCGCTCTGCAGCGAAATGTTCGCGGTCCATCGGGTAGTCAACGCCGACAAACCAGAGATTTTTGCCCGGCACTTTGCGGCTTTCGTTGCAGAGCACCTGCACGCGCGTTTTCGCGAGATACTGACGGATCGTGCGGATGCCGCGAAAATGCTCGTGATTGCCAAAACAAAACCAGATGCCGTCGGGGAACGCCCCTGCGTATTTGTCGAGGACTTGGGCTGCTTCTTCATTCTGCGTGACATCGTCAAAAAGGTCACCGGTGACGGCCAGCAAATCGGGCCTTCGGGCTGCAACTTTGGCAAGGAGCTGGTCAAGCTCTGCCACAGAGAAAAAACTGCCGAGATGAATATCACTGAGCTGCGCGAGACGGTAGCCGTCTCCTGCGCCGAGTCCCTTGACCGGAATCGTGAACTCCCGCTCCACAACGGCCTGACGCTCCCAAAGACCGCCATAGAGACTCAGTCCCAAGGCAGCCGCGGGATAAACAGAGGCATGGACGAGCAGGCGGCGCCGGCTCTCATTCACCGGCACAGCCATCATCCTGCGCCAGACAAAGCGCAGAATTACAGCCAACAGCACAAAGACCGTGCAGATAATCTGCGTCATGAAGCCGATGATGATGGTCTCAATGATAAAAGCCGGCCCGGAAATCAGATGATACAGCACGGCCCGTCCGACGAACCAACCCATGCCGAGAACGTCGAAAAGCAGCATGCAAAGGCGCACACGGCAAAGCGTCCTGCCTTCAAAAAGAAAACGCGTCGTAAAGAGCAGGGTAAACAGAGTCGCTGCCACGATGCCAATCATGATGATGGTGAACCAGGTCAAAAAATTTCCCCCTCAAACCGCAAAAACACAAAGAAAAAAAATAGACCGGCTGACCGGTCTTTGCCTGAAATTGGCTTTTAAGATACAGACTCCCCGATGAGGCAGTCGGACTTTTTAAGCCAAGCCGCGAAGATGAGCGGATTCGGCCTGCTGTTCGCGGTAATACCAGCGAATGGATTTGCCGATTGCGCAGCGCACTGCATCGAGTTCACCGCGTTTTGCCAGTTTTTTGAGCTGATTCACGTCAAAACCACTGACAGACAAGTAACTTGCAGAAAGGAAACCTCCTCGTTTCAAAAGTTTGCGATAGCTCGCACTGTCACGACGGTCCATTTCAATGTTCTTGATTGCCATAGTAATCCCCCCACAATGTAGGTCTTATTTACAAGACACCTTCGGGCAACTATATTATACCATAAAATTGTAAGGCATACTAGTATATATCTACTATACCTTTCCATTTATTTTTGTATAAAAGTACGTTATAATATGGATATTACGTGTATTGCCCACTTATCTATCTTAGGAGGTTTCTCTATGCTGACTTCCCTTACGAAGGAATATCCTCTGCCCAGCGAGCTGCAGGAACGCATCGATCTCGTGCTCGAGTCACATGATTACGACCCGACTCAGATTGTCGGCATTCTGCTCGACGTTCAGGGGCTCAACGACCGCCATTATGTGCCGGAGCCCACGGCTTATTACATCGCGGACCGGCTCAAGATGCGCGTGACCAATATCTTTGACTGTTTGAAGTTCTACAGCGAACTCTCCCCTGTGCCGCGTGCCAAATATCCAATCCAGGTCTGCTGCTCGCCGGCCTGCCGTGTCAATGTCGTCGATTCCCATCGCCTGATTTCGACGCTGGAACGCCTCCTCGATATCAAGCTCGGCGAAACGACCTACGACGGCCGCTTCACGCTGGAAAAAGTCACTTGCATCGGGGCCTGCGACCGTGCTCCAGCCGTGCGCATCAACGGTCATGTCTACGACCACCTCGACACGCAGGAAAAAATTGAAGCCCTGCTGCGTTCACTGCCTTGAGACGGAGGATTGATTTATGGAAAGTCCAGTTCATTTTCTGACAAAGAATTTTGGGAAGTACGATACTTCGTCCATTGGTTCCTATATGAACATCGGCGGCTATGAAGCCCTGCGCAAGGCCGTGAATATGGAACCAGACGAAATCACGGATCTTTTGACCTCGGTCAAGATAAAGGGACGCGGCGGGGCCGAATATCCGCTCGGCCGCAAATGGTCGCAGGCGCGCGCCGTCCGCGGGGAACGCAAGGTCGTCATCTGCAACGCCGATGAAGGCGAGACGACGACGTTCAAGGACCGCGAGCTCATCGACCACGACCCGTTTAATCTCATTGAAGCCATGACCATCGCGGCCTATGTCGTCGGCGCGACGGATGGCTATATTTACATGCGCGCAGAATACGCCTGTTTCCGTCCGCTGCTTTTAAATGCTATCCGTCAGGCCAAGAATTACGGTTTTCTCGGCACGAACATCCTCGGACGCGGTTTCGACTTCAATATTCATCTTTACTCCGGTGCCGGTGCCTATGTCTGCGGCGAGGGCACGGCTCTCATACGCTCCATTGAAGGCAAGGCAGGCAGGCCGCGCATGAAACCGCCTTTCATCAAGGTCAGCGGTGTTTTTGCCCGTCCGACCTGCCTCAACAACGTCGAGACGCTTTCGCTCGTACCGCATCTTTTAATGGATCAGGAAGGCCTTTATGCCTCCTGCGGCAAGGGCGAGTCGATTGGCACGAAGCTCATCAGCGTAGCCGGCAATGTCAACAATCCCGGCGTTTTCGAGATCCCGTTCGGCACGACCGTGCGCGACATCATCTACGGTCTCGCCGGCGGCGTCCAGCATGACCGCAGGATTCGGCTTATCCAGTTCGGCGGTGCCTCGGGCAAAATTGCCGATGATTCTATTCTCGACACACCTTATACTTATGAAGATCTGCGCGCGGCCGGTGTCATGGTCGGCTCGGGCGGCATGCTCGTCATCGACGAGCGCACGAGCGTACTCGACTTTTTGCGCATGAACCAGGAATTTTTCTGGGAAGAGAGCTGCGGCCAGTGTACGCCGTGCCGCGAGGGCAATCTCCACATCAAGATTATCCTCGACAAACTGGCGGAAGGCACGGCCACGCGCAAAGACATCGCCATCATGATCAAGATTGCCCGCGTCATGAGCATGTCGTCGCTCTGCGGCCTCGGCGAAACAGCACAGAATTCCCTGCTTTCTGCAATGAAAGTATTCCCGGACATCTTTGACATTGGAGGCGCACGCGCATGACGGAAGCACAGAAAAACGAACAAGAAATGGTCCATCTGACCATCAACAATATCCCCCTCGCCGTGCCGAAGGGAACAAAAATCATGCAGGCTGCGCAGAAGCTCGGCATCGACATCCCGCATCTCTGCTATCATGAGGACCAGCGCATCAAGGCACGCTGCCGTCTCTGCTCCGTCGAAGTCGTCGGCAAGCGCCGTCTGCTCGCGGCCTGCTCGACAGAAGTATGGGAGGGCATGGAAGTCCATACGGACACGCAGATTGTCCGCGATACGCAGGTTGCGATCCTGCAGCTCATGCTTGCCAATCACCACAAGGACTGCCTCTCGTGCCCGCGCAATCAGAACTGTGATTTGCAGAGGCTCTGCAGCCGCTTCAACATTCAGGATTCACCGCTGCCGTCTGTCTGCAGGGAAGAGCCGCGCATTGTGACGAATCCGGCCATCGTGCGCGACCCGTCTAAATGCATCCGCTGCGGCCGCTGCATCCGCGCCTGCAAGGATGTGCAGGGCCTTGCCGCCCTCACCTATGCCGGACGCAGCAGCGATATCGTCGTCACGACGGCTTACAACAAGCCGATGGAAGCCACGGACTGCATTCTCTGTGGCCAGTGCAGCCTCGTCTGTCCGACCGGTGCTCTCGTCGAGAAAGACGATACGGAAAAAGTCCTCGATGCCCTGCAGGACCCGAAAAAACACGTCATCGTGCAGGTTGCACCGTCCGTGCGCGTTTCCTTGGGCGATGCCTTTGACATGGAGCCCGGTGCCATCGTCACGGGGCAGATGGTCACGGCCCTGCATCTTCTGGGCTTCGACAAAGTTTTCGACACGAATTTCGGCGCCGACCTCACCATCATGGAGGAAGGCACAGAATTTTTAAACCGCCTGCAAAACGGCGGCGTCCTGCCGATGATGACCTCGTGCTGTCCGGGCTGGGTCAGCTACGTCGAGAAACATTACAGCGACTGCCTGCCGCATCTTTCCTCGACGAAATCGCCGATGAGCATTTTCGGCGCCATCGCCAAGACGTATTATCCAAAAGCCGCCGGCATTGACGTCAAGGACATCGTGACCGTCTCCGTCATGCCGTGCACGGCGAAAAAATATGAGGCCGCCCGTCCCGAGCTGGGACGTTACGGCCTGCAGGATGTCGACATTGTACTGACGACGCGCGAACTCATCAAACTCATCAAATACGTCGGCCTGTCCTTCGGGAATCTCCCCGAAACCGACTTTGACAGCCCGCTCGGCACGGCTTCCGGCGCCGGCGCGATTTTCGGCACGACGGGCGGCGTCATGGAAGCAGCCCTGCGCACCGTCTGCGACAAACTGACCGGCAAGACCCTTGAGCGCCTCGACTTCAAGGAAGCGCGCGGTTTTAAGGGCATCAAGGAATGCACGCTTGACATTGGCGGCCGTACGCTGCACATCGCGATTGCCCACACCCTGCGCAATGCGGAAATTCTCATGGAACAGGTCAAAAAAGGCGTATCCCCTTACGATTTCATTGAGGTCATGGCCTGCCCCGGCGGCTGCATCGGCGGCGGCGGACAGCCCATCGGCACGACCAACGCCATCAAGAAAAAACGCATGCAGGCCTTGTACGAGATTGACAAAAATCTCCCCGTGCGCAAGTCCCACGAGAACCCTGTACTGCAGGCCCTCTACAAAGATTACCTCGGCACGCCGGGCGAGGGCAAAGCCCACGACCTCCTGCACACGCATTACAAGGCCATCAAGAAAGAATACAATTTCTGATTACCAGATGGCTAAAATCAGGCCGCCTGCCGCAATCATGGCAATGGCAATGCCGTGTACGAGGCTGACTTTCTCGCCGAACAGAATCACGGCGAGGATGACGGCAAAAACCACGCTGAGTTTGTCAATCGGCGCTACCTTTGATACGGGGCCGTATTTTAAAGCGAGGAAATAAAACAGCCACGACGTCGCACCGGCAATACCGCTTAGGGCCACGAAAAGCAGTCCCTTCTTATCATTGAGCATATCCGGCAGATGTGAGAGATTGCCCTGCACGAAAACCACGCCGACGAGAAAAACAGCCATAATGATGGAGCGGACTGCCGTCGCGACATTGCTGTCGATGCCCTGCAGGCCGACCTTGCCAAAAATCGAGACAAAGGCTGCGCTGACTGCTGAAAGCAGTGCATAAAAAAGCCATGGTTCCATAAAAATCATCCTCCCGTTCTTTTCGCTCTCCAGCCTGTCCTGCCTGCAAGACAGGGTACCCTGCCCACAGATGCAGGGTGATATATGTCTATCATAACGCATTTTGTATTTTCCGACAACTATCCTCTGCGCTTTACACCTTGACACAGGGAAATGATAGTGGTATCGTATAGGCAATGTAAAACCGTTGAAGCGAAGATAACGTCTGATATGGGCCGACAGAGAGTCCGGGAAGCTGAGAGCCGGATGGAATCCAGTCTGACAAATGGATCGCTGAGGGCACACTGAACGTCTTTAAAAGATTAGTAGGCTGTGACGCAAGGCACGCGTCAGTTGCCGGGAGCATGTTTGTGCTCCGCAAAGTGCATGGCTTCGCCATGAAACAGGGTGGCACCGCGAAATTTTCGTCCCTGACAGTAATCTGATACTGTCAGGGACTTTTGTTTTCCTGACAGACCGCAAACTTTTGACTCTTGAACTCTTGAAAGGAAGCTTTATCATGGAAAACGAAGCAAAGAAAATCATCCTCTCAGGCATTCAGCCGACCGGCGTCTTCACGCTCGGCAATTACCTCGGCGCTGTCCGCAGCTGGAAAAAAATGCAGGAGGAGTATCAGTGCTATTATTTCATCGCCGACCTGCATTCCCTGACCATCCACATTGACCCAGTCAAGCGCCGTCAGCAGACACGCGAGGCCTTCGCGCTGCTGCTCGCCTGCGGCATTGACCCCGAAAAAAGCCTCGTCTTCGTGCAGAGCCACAATAAATGCCATGCCGAGATGGGCTGGATCATGGACTGCTGCTCCCAGTTCGGCGAGCTCTCGCGCATGACGCAGTTCAAGGATAAGAGTGCGAAACATCCGGACAACATCAATGCCGGCCTCTTCACGTACCCGGCCTTGATGGCCGGCGATATTCTTCTGTATCAGGCCGACTATGTTCCAGTCGGTGCCGACCAGACGCAGCATCTTGAGTTCACGCGCGACGTCGCCACGCGCTTCAATCACACGTATGGCGAAGTCTTCAAGCTGCCGGAAGGCTACTTCCCGAAGGCCGGTGCGCGCGTCATGAGCCTGCAGGACCCGACGAGCAAGATGAGCAAGTCCGACACGAACCCGAAGGCCACGATTTCCATTCTCGACGACGAAAAGACCATCCTCAAGAAATTCAAGAGTGCCGTCACGGACAGCGAAGCCAGCGTCCATTTTGACGCTGAGAACAAACCGGGTGTCAGCAACCTCATGACGATCTACTCCGCCGTCACGGGCAAAACCATGGAGGAAATCGAAGCCGAATTTGCCGGCAAGGGATACGGCGACTTCAAAGCTGCCGTCGGTCAGGCCGTAGCAGATGAGCTCCGCCCAATCCGCGAAGACTTCGCCCGCCTCATGCAGGACCGCGCTTACCTCGAAGAAGAGATGAGAAAAGGCGCCGAACGCGCAACTTATATCGCCAACAAGACGCTGACGAAAGTCAAAAAACGCGTTGGCCTGCTGCTTGAAAAATAAGCAAATCGAAAAGACGAATATCATATATTATAAAGAAGGCAAGTTCCTGAAACCTTTGGAACTTGCCTTCTTTTATATGCTTGTTTCTTTATACTCAGCCGAGTTTCAATTTTTCCTGAGCCGAGACATGGCGGTCAAAGCCGATGTCCTTCTTGCTCATGCCAAGAGCGAGACCGACGAGCTGCTGCAGGTGCAGAACAGGCAGATAGGCCTGCGACTGCACAGCCGTGCGGCCTTCCGGCTCATACATATCAAGCTGCATCTGGCAGAGCGGACACGGCGTGACGATGAGTTCGGCATGGGCGCGGTCCGCACTGTCGACAATCTGCCCCGTGACCGTCAGGACATCGTGCTCCGCGGCCAGCTGTGCGTGGAAACCGCAGCATTTGCGGCTTTTATCGAACCAGACGGGGTTGCCGCCGAGACGGCGCACAAGACGTTCGAGGGATTCCGGATACTTGCCGTCCTCATGACCCATGATGTTCTGCGGGCGCAGAATATGGCAGCCATAGTAGGCCGCAACTCTCGTGCCATCGAGGCCTTTCGACCCTGCCAGTTTATCCATGAAAAGTTCCGGATGGTCATCGAGCACCCAGAGAAAATGCGTGATTTCGCTCGTGCCCTGATATTCATAAGGATGACCGGCTTCCTTGAGAATCGCGTTGACTTTGTCCTTAAGGTCCTTATCGTGGTCGAGGCGGTATTTGGCTGTGCGCAGCTGCAGCGTGCAGGTATTGCAGACCGTGAGGATGGGCAGACCCATGTGCTCGGCAATCGAGATATTGCGCGCATTGACGGCCAGAGCCGCGAGGTCGTTGACGCCCTGTGCATGCGAGGCGCCGCAGCACGTCCAGTTCGGGATTTCCTCGAGCTCGATATCAATGGCCTCGCACACTTTCTGCATAGAGGTATAGGCTTCGGCCGCTGCCCCCTTGAGGACGCAGCCCGGGAAAAATGCAAATTTCATCGCTTACTCCTCCTCTTTCTCAGCAGCTTTGACAATGGCCGCAATCGTCTTGATTTCCGGGTTGACTGGATGTTTTTCGAGCGGATTCATCTTGCCGACGCGCATGAGACGCAGGGCCATCGGCGCGCGCAGGCCGGCGAGGAAGAAGCCCTCCGACTTGATGTTGAGCTTCGACTCATCGAGTGTGCCGGATTCCGAGATATCGTCGTAAATCGCCTTGGCGTGGCGGGCACCGACATTGTCATCGAGATGATATTTAAACGTCGCTGCCTTGAGCTTTTCAATGGCACCGGCCGGGTCGAGTCCCTTCGGGCATTTGGCCGTGCATTCCTGACAGTTGAAGCAGCGCCAGAGGCCGGCATCGAGCACGGCCTTCAGGTGTTCTTCGGGGTCCTTGTCGCGCGAATCCGCCGTGATGCGCTCTGCTTTGACAAAGGCAAACGGGTCTAAGAAATCCTTCTGATTCAAGGTGTTCTTATTGCATTCCGAGACGCACGAGCCGCAGAGGATGCAGCCGGCGTATTTCTTGTATTTGTCAAAATCAGCCGGCGACTGGCGACAGCCATCTTCGGGACTGAATTCTGCCTTCGGATGAACGACAGGCTTGACTTTCTTGATGCGCGCATATTTCGGATCCCAGTCGACGATGAGGTCGCGGATGACGCGGAAATTGCCCAGCGGCTGAATCGTGAGCGTGTCCGTCTGATAACGTGCCAAAAGGTCCGATACAAGCTTCTCGCACGAAAGCTCGGCATTGCCGTTGACGCGCACGGCACAGGCGCCGCAGATGCTCGACCGGCAGGAGCACGTAAAGGAAAGAGAGGGATCCTGATGCTCTTTGATGGCAATCAAGGCTTCGAGCACCGTCATGCCCTTCGTGACTTCGATTTTATAATCCTGCACCCATTTGCGCCCTTCTACGAAGCGATGGATTCTGAGTGTTGCAGCCATGATCAATACTTCCTTTCCTTCGGCTCATATTTCGTGACGACCACATCCTGGTATTCAAAGCGGTACTTGCCGTCTTCCTTGAAGACCATCGTATGCTTGAGGAAATTCTTGTCATCGCGTTTTGGATAATCGCGGCGCGTATGGGCTCCGCGGCTCTCCTTGCGGGCAATGGCGCCCTGTACGATGGCCTGTGAAATCTGCAGCAGATTGCCGAGTTCGACGTACTGCTCATAGGCCGTATTGTAGACATGCGAATTGTCGCCGACGTAGCATTCCTGATAATCCTGCTCGAGTTTTGCAAGTTCCTGTGCCGCCGCTTCAAGGTCCGGACCATTGCGGAAAACACCGGCCTTGAACCACATCGTCTGGACCATGTCGTCACGGATTTCCGGCACCGTGCGGTTGCCGAGGTGGGCACGCGAGGTGACTTCGTCAAAGGAATCGAGCCATTTCGTGCAGTCTTTCGTCAGCTGCTCCTGACTGCCTTCGTATTTATGCGCCTTGGCATAAGCCGAAGCACCGTCGCCGGCCGTATGGCCGAAGACGAGAACCTCGGAAAGGGAATTGGCGCCGAGGCGGTTGGCACCATGGACCGAGACACAGCTGCATTCACCGGCCGTGTAGATGCCCGGCACGCGCGTCTCGCCCGTGTGGAAGTCCTTCATCTCGAGGCCGCCCATCGAATAATGGCAGGTCGGACTGATGAGGACCGGCTCCTTCGTGATGTCAACGCCGGCAAAGCGCAGGGAAAGGTCTGCGACCTGACCGAGGCGTTCGTGGATGCGTTCTGCCGGAATTTTGGTGAAATCGAGGTAAACGCCGGCCGTGATGCCTTCGCCGATGCCGCGGCCCTGCTCGATTTCCGTCGCAATGGCACGTGCGACGATATCGCGCGTGGCAAGCTCCATCTTTTCCGGTGCGTATTTCTGCATGAAGCGCTCCCCGTCCTTATTGATGAGCAGGGCACCTTCTGCACGGCTCGATTCCGAAAGCAGCACGCCGTTGACCGACAGCCCCGTAGGATGGAACTGCACCATCTCAGGGTCCTTGAACGGAATGCCGACATTCATGCCGGCTACGATGCCGTCCCCCGTGGAGCTGTAAGGGTTTGACGTGCGGACCCAGTAAGCACGGCCATAACCGCCCGTCGCGATGACGATGGTCTTCGCGGGGATGCCGATGATGTGGCCGCTGCGCATATCCATGGCAATGACGCCGGCGAGCTTATCCTTGTTCTCACCGGCCATCGAAATCTCGAGCATCTGGCATTCGGAAATGAAGTCGATGTCATGGGCGAGGCACTGCTCAAAGAGCGTATGCACCATGGCATGGCCGGCACGGTCCTCAAAATAAGCGGCACGCGCATGGGCATGACCGCCCATCTTGCGCTGATGGAAATGGCCGTCGGCCTGACGGTTGTACGGATACCCCATATAATCCATCTCGTAGATGTTCTTGCCGGCACGTTCGACGAAATACTCGACAGCATCTTGGTCGCAGAGATAGTCACCGCCCTTGATGGTATCAAAGGCATGGGACTCAAAGCTGTCATTCGGGTCCGTGACCCCCGTGACGCCGTTCATGCCGCCCTGTGCCATCGTCGAAGCCGAGCGCGTCGGCACGAGCTTCGTCAGCACAGCGACCTTGAGGTCCTTGTTTTCTGCTGCCGCCAGAGCCGCGCGCATCCCTGCGCCGCCGCTGCCGATAATCAGGACATCGTATGTGACATCACCTGTGCGGACTTTTTCTGGAATATTTTTGCCATTCCACGTGAAATATGAACCTGCTGCCAAAACGACACCAGCCGCTGCCACACCTTTGATAAAAGTACGGCGCGAAATTTCCTTCGACATGGCTTTCCCCTCCTATAATTACCATTTGCTCTCGTTCTTTATAAATGCTTCTTTATATTTATAAGTTCCTTCTATTGTACATGAAATACAGCTATAGGGAAAATATATTCTGCTTATAGCACTTATTCAAGAATCAAATAAGCTGTAATTTGAGGGGCTATCTCATCACTCCATACGCAGGAATTCGACGAATTTCTGTGCCGCCAAAGAAAGATGCCGACGCTTGCTGTAGACTGCCAGCAGTTCCCGCTCGGCGACTTCTTCTTCCAGCTCAAAAAAGACAGCTTCCTCGCGCCAGCGCCAGCTGCGCACGAGCATATCCGTCACCAAAGTCGCCCCGAGCCCCGAGGCACAAAGTTCCGCGGCCTCAATAATGCTGTTCGCCTCAAAGATGACATGAGGTTCTGCCCCCGTTTCTATGCAAAGTTTATCAAAGACATCGGCCATCTGACGAAAAGGCTGCAGCTTGATAAAAGGTTCGTCGGACAGCTCGGCAAAGGAAATACGCGGCAGCACCGCAGGATTTTCCGACTTTCTTGCGGCCAAAGGATGTGTTTTGGGCACTGCCAGCAAAATACGTTCGCGGCAGAGCGGAATGGATATGAGGTCACGGCGGCCGGAAGTCCCATAGAGCAGGGCAAAGTCAACATCCCCGGAAGCGGCGTATTCTTCCAAGGTACGGACAGGTGCTTCGCGGACAGACAAATGGATGCCCGGATACTGCTGATGAAAAGCCACTAAGGGTTTTATCAAAAAACAGGCCGAACGCGTGCGCGAACTGCCAATAGTCAGGCTGCCTGTCCGCAGTTCCGAAAGGTCTGCGACTTCCTGTACCAACGATTTCTGTATCCTTAAAATCTCTCTGGCCTGACGTACATAGATTTTCCCCGCCGGCGTCAAGGTAAGCGGGGTCTGGCTGCGGTCAAAAAGACGCACCCCGAGTTCCGTCTCGACCTTCTTGATGCATTGGGAAAGAGATGGCTGCGAGATATAGAGATGCTTTGCCGCCGCAGAAAACGTGCCATCCTTCGCCACCTGCAGGATGCTGCGCCATTCGTGTTCATCAATCATAAAGTATGCATGTTCCTTCAATATATAGAATAGAATTTACGGATTTCCTCTTTGTCTGTTGTCTGCAGCAAAGCGAGCTGCAGCAAAATACGTGCTTTCTGAGGATTCAGTGTGTCGCTTCCGATAAAGCCATGTTCTTCGTACGAGGTCTCGGCCTTCGTGACGCGGCCGGCAGCGCTGCGCGTGCTGCGCACGACAATGACGCCCTTCCTGACAGCCTCAGCGAGTTCTTTTTCCACGCGCACAGGGATGCTGCCGTTGCCCATGCCGGCATAGACGATGCCCTTTACGCCGCCCTGTACGGCAGCATCGACGAGGAAGCCATCATCGTCAGCATGAGCATAGAGAATGGCGACACGCGGCAATGATGCAGTTCCCTGTACAGAAAAGGCACTTGCTTTCGTGTGGCGGCGCAAAGGCTGCCGATAAAATATGGGCTCACCGTCCTGCACGGTCCCCAAGGCCCCCATGTCCGGCGACTGGAAAGTGTCGAGCGACGTCGTATGCGTCTTGACGGCCTCACGGGCACTTTCAATTGTGCCGTTCATGACAATGAGCACGCCTTTGCCGCGTGACTCATCAGATACAGCCACCCGTACAGCCTGCAAAAGATTCATCGGACCGTCCGCACTGACAGCCGTCGCGGGACGCATGGCACCGGTCAGCATAATCGGTTTATCGCTGTGCACGGCAAGATGCAGGAAATAGCCTGTCTCCTCCATCGTATCCGTGCCATGCGTGATGACGATGCCATCAATCTCATCATTTGCCAGCAGTTCCTCGCAGCGATTGGCCAAATGCAGCCATACATCCGCCGTCATATCCTTGCTGTCAAGCGCGGCCAGCTGCTCCCCCTGTACCTCTGCAAACTCCTTGAGCTCAGGCACGGCCTGCAGAAGTTCCTCAATGCCGATGGCCCCTGCCTGATAGCCCGTAGTCGCCGTCTCGGAAGCCGCCCAGCCCGCAATGGTCCCGCCTGTCGCGAGGATATAAATACGTTTTTTCGTCATGATATGCCCCTTTTCCATGTCCTGTCAGCCCGTTCGCTTGGCAGCTGACATTTATTTTATCCATTTGCTTCTATTATATAGTATAATCTCATAGTGCATACCGGAACAAGGAAAAAGCCCTCTGATCCGCAAGATACATGACGCACCCTGCACATCAGAAGGCTTTCCTGACTTCGGTGAAATTATAATATCGATATCTTATCGATGATTTTACAAATTATAGGGTAATTTATCAATAGGTGAGATGAAACAATTCATCAGGCCTCAGCGGCCGGCTCCTTTTCCTGTGCCTTTTCCTTCGTCATGCGGCGGGCGAGGTAGTTGGCTGCGAGCGAACCGGAGATGTTATGCCAGACACTGAAGATGGCACCTGGGATAGCGGCTGCGGCGCCGAAATGCATCATAGCAAGGGACGTAGCAAGACCGGAGTTCTGCATGCCGACTTCGATGGAAATTGCCTTGACTTTGGCGATATCCATGCGCAGGGCCTTGGCGATGCCAAAACCAAGAGCATAGCCGAGCAGATTGTGCAGCATAACAACGAGCATGATGAGAGCACCCGTTTCCATGATGCGCTGCGAGCTGACGGCAACAACGCCGCCGACAATCAGGACAATAGCGACAACCGAGATGAGCGGCAGGAGTTTGACGTATTTCTGTACGAAATTGCCAAACAGCGTGTTGACGATGATGCCGCCGACAATCGGCACAATGACGACTTTGACGATGGACATCATCATGGCCGAAAGGGAAATATCAACCCAGGCACCTGCAAGCCACCACGTCAGAAGCGGCGTGACAATCGGTGCAAGAATCGTCGTCGTCATCGTCATGGAAACGGACAGCGCGACATCGCCGCGTGCCAGATACGTCATGACGTTCGAGGAAGTACCGCCCGGGCAGGTACCAACGAGGATGACACCTGCGGCAAGTTCCGGCGGCAGGCCAAAGCCCTTGGCCAAGAGCCATGCCAGAGCCGGCATGATTGTGAACTGGGCCAGGGCACCGACAAGAACATCTTTCGGACGCTGGAACACCAGCCTAAAATCACGCAGACGCAGCGTCGTGCCCATGCCGAACATGACGATGCCGAGCAGAATGGCAATCTGCGGCGCAGCCCATTTAAACGTCCACGGCTGGAACAGGGCAACGACGGCAACAAGAATGACGAACACCGCCATATACTTTGATATGAATCCACTGAGTTTTTCTAAAAACCTCATAAATCCCGTCCCCTTTCAATAATTTCGATTCTCTGTTTCGGTAGATTGTTTACAATGATACAACTCAAAATGGAGAATGTCAATGGATTTTGTGAAATTTTCCTGAATTTTGTCCTTGAGGAATGGATTGTTCGCGTTTGTTATTTTTTCGCGTATAATGATATAATGTATACAATTAAAACAGGAAGGGGCCCCCTCAATGGAAAATATGCAGTCTTTCAATATGCCATTTGATGAAACAGGCGATCTCTGCCTGACCACATTTGGCCATTCCGTGACGCAGCCAGGACATACCTACGGACCAGCTGTTCGTTCTTATTATCTGATTCACTTCATTCTCGCCGGCAAAGGAACTTTTACGTTCAATCAGCATACTTATCATCTGCATGCAGGTCAGGGTTTTCTCATTGAACCGGATTACCAGACCATTTATCAAAGTGACAAAAATGAGCCTTGGACTTATATATGGGCAGCTTTTAACGGCAAGCGTGCCAGTTCTGCGATAGCTTCTTTGGGACTCAGCCAAAACGAGCCTATTTTTTCCTGCACAAAGAAACAAGGGGACAAACTCGCGAACTATGTACGGGAGATGCTGGCAAACAACAGTTTTTCTCTTGCCGGTGTTTATTACCGGCTCGGTCTGCTCCTGCAGTTTCTTTCCGTACTGGCAGAAGCGCAGCGTGAGCTGCTGCCGCCAGCAGACAACAATATCTATATCACGCACATGACAAATTTCATCCGCACGCATATTGAAGATCCCTTCACCATACAAGATTTAGCGGACTACATGAACCTCAACCGCAGCTACGTCACGACGCTTTTTAAGAAATACCTGCATATTTCTCCACACGAATATATCCAGAACTGCCGTATTACCAAAGCCCAGCATCTTCTCGAATCCACCACTCTGCCAGTTGAAGCCATCGCCTTTTCCTGCGGCTACGCGAAAAGCGACTCCTTCTCCCGCGCTTTCCTGCGCAAAGTCGGCATGAGCCCAAAAGAATACCGCTGCCAACAGGGCAGCGGCAGTATCATAAAGAAATAGTACGGCTCAGGCTTCCACAGGCTGATGACGGCGGCGGCGCAGATGCCCCTGTAAGAGAGGCAGGGAGAAATGCTCCGTAAACCACTGTACGACAGGCCCCATGAAGAAGGCCGTGATGACCGTCCCAAGACCAATGTCTGCAGACAGCAGAAAGCCAACGGCCACGCAGAAAACATCGGTTGCAACACGGCAGACGCGGAAGGAAGCCAGATGATAGCATTCGGACGCCATCAGGGCAACGGCATCATAGGCCGAGACGCCAAGATTGGCTACGTAGTAAAGCGAAGCACCAAAGCTCATGAGCAGGATATTGCCTGCCATGAGCAGGCAGCGCATGCCAAACGTCGGGTCCGGCAGCAGAAAATCAAGAAACGCATGTGCGGCATCCGCTGCAAAGCCCGTCAGGAACAAATTAATGAGCGTGGCAAAGCCGATATAGTGGCGCTTGAGAGCGATGACGCCAATCAGCATGATGCCGGTGAGAATCATATACCAAGTGCTGTATGTCGAAGAAAAAATATTGGCAATGCCCGTGACAAAACAAGTGAACGGGTCTGTCCCCATGGCTATTTTTTGAAAGACGCCGACGCTGGCACCGCAGATCATGACGCCGCTGACGGCCATGCATTTTCTTCTCATTGCTTTTTTCATTGGAAAATACCCCTTTGCTGCAAATATCGTGAATATATCAAAACCTGCAGGACTTGACGAAACGCCAGCTCCTGCAGGTTTTTCTTCTTCAAATCAACTAAGATTGTAGCCGTTTGGGTATGTTTTTTCCATCCATATCTGTTGGGTATTTACGGAAATTTGTTGGCAAAGTACATTTATTTGGCATTGAGGATAAACAGCCGCGACCAGAAGTCCGTGCAGTGTTTTCCCTCTTCATGACTCTGTTCACCTGCGGAGAAATCAGTCGTAACGAGACCCGCACGCATGAGTTCGGCGCCTGTGAACTGCCCCATTTCTTTCTTGTCGTCAATGCGGACATCGTATTCTGCCGCTTCGTCGAGACCGGCCAGTTTCATCAAGGTAAACGGCGTGCACGGATGCGAGAGAATCTTGTAATAGCCGACAATGGCCTGCTTTTTATCGTCCGAAACGACCATCCAGGCCGCGATATTGCCCGTGAACGGGTCCTTGAGACGGTAATACGTGCCCTGCTGAATGAGTCCGCGGTACTTCTTCATGAAATGAATCTGTTCCTTAACTTCCTCAAGTTCCTTGTCGGAGAGTTTATTGAGGTCGAGTTCATAACCGAAGGTGCCAAAGTAAGCGACATCACCGCGCAGTTTAAGACTCGTTTCGCGGAAGACCTGATGATTCGGCGTAATCGAGACATGCGAGCCCATGAACGACACAGGATAGGCATAGCTTGTGCCGTACTGGATGCGCAGGCGCTCACCGCCGTCGGAATCATCGCTTGTCCAGCACTGCGGTGCATAGTAGAACATGCCCGGATCAAAGCGGCCGCCGCCCGAAGCGCACGACTCGAACAGGATATTCGGGAATTCGCTCGTCAGGCGTTCATAAAGAGCATAGACGCCCAAGATATAGCGATGGAAAATTTCGCCCTGATGTTCGGGGCCCCAGCCGGCCGAGCCGCATTCCGTGATGCTGCGGTTCATATCCCATTTAATGTAGTCAATATTGGCCGTGCTCAGAACTTTATAAATAGAATCATGGATGTAGTCGACGACTTCCGGACGCGAGAAATCGAGGACATACTGTTTGCGTCCATGCGAGCTGTGGCGTCCTGCCGTGTGCAAAATCCAGTCCGGATGCGCGCGGTAAAGCTCGCTGTCCTTATTGACCATCTCAAGCTCCACCCAGAGGCCAAATTTCATGCCGAGGTCATTGATGCGCTTCGAAAGCCCCGCAATGCCATTGGGCAGACGGTCCG
Source organism: Mitsuokella apri (assembly GCF_051886055.1). NCBI lineage: Bacteria > Bacillati > Bacillota > Negativicutes > Selenomonadales > Selenomonadaceae > Mitsuokella > Mitsuokella apri. Next base: position 148,121 of record NZ_JBJEXT010000070.1, read on the forward strand.
TGTTTGGCCACCAGTCGCCGAGGCCGCTCGTCTCGCCGCAGCGCGTCGAGAACCAGCCGTCATCGAGCACGAAGAGCTCGACGCCGACTTCTTTTGCTTTTTTGGCAATCTTGACGAGCTTTTCTTCATCAAAGTCAAAATACGTTGCTTCCCAGTTGTTGATGAGAATCGGACGGACCTTATCGCGCCAGACACCGCGTGCAAGCCGTGTGCGGTAGAGCTTATGGAAGTTCTGGCTCATGCCGTTAAGGCCCTTGTCCGACCAGACCATGACAGCTTCCGGCGTCTGAAATGATTCGCCTTCTGCGAGATGCCAGCGGAACTCCTGTGGATGGATGCCCATCGTCACGCGCGTGACATCGAACGTATCGACCTCGGCCTGGGCGAGGAAATTGCCGCTGTAGACGAGCGAAAAGCCGATGGCTTCGCCCTGCATTTCGTCCGTCTGCGGACGCTTGAGCGCAATGAACGGATTGTGGACATGGCTTGACTGCCCGCGCAGGCTGCCGACTGACTGGATGCCAGGGCGCAGCTTCGTCACGACTTTCTGGCGTTCGCGGCCCCACCAGCCCGAGAACTGCATAAAATCGTAGTCGGCATCCGGCAGATCAAGCGAAAGACTCATGGCCCGCGTGAGGTCAACGGCTTCCTGGCCATGATTGATGAAATAAGCATTGCGCGCAATGGCATCGAAATCGCGGAAAATCGTATACGAAAGCACGAGGTCCACGCCGATTTTCTCATCGCGCAGCGTGATTTTCAGCGTCTTCGCTTCTTCATCCGACTCGACATACGTGGCCGGCAGTCCCAAGAGTTTCGGTTTGCCTGCAGATATTTCCTGCGAGACATAACGGAAATCCGTGATATGGCTGCCGTCCTTCTGCGCAATTTCCACAGCGCCCTCACGGAAGTCCGTCGTGCCATAGGACGGATACTCCTGACGCAGATGCTCGCGTGAAAAACCGTATTCATTGTCAAAGACATAGGCCGTTGTCGGACGGTAATGCTCCGTATCGACAAAGTAGCCGTAGTCGCGCGTCTCCGGCAGACGGGCACCGAAGTAAAGCTGACCGAGCTGACCATCCCGCAGTACCTTCATGACATAGCTGATGCGGTCATTATACAGATGAAACTGTTTGCTTTCCGCATCAAAAGAGATTCCCGCATTTCCCATCAAAAAAACCTCCTAAATTCAAAGCATTTGTTATCGTTTCATTATGATATACTTCGATTTTAAGAGGTTTTATCCTTTTTTTCCATCCGCATCTGTTAACAATTAACGGATATTTGTTGTCACTTGCCTGTGATATCCTCAAAATGCTCCAGAAGCCAGACAAGCAGGTCATCTTCAGCAGCGCAGCCAACGAAATCAGCCGCTTCTTTCAATTTTTCATGAGCGTTGCTCGCAGCAATGCCGATATCTGCTTCTTCCAAAAGCTCTTGATCATTGAGATAATCACCCAGGGCAATGATTTTCAGGCCGCGAAAAGCCGGCAGTCTGCGGATTTCCGACAGCATGGAGCCTTTGGAAACACCCTGCGCGACAAATTCGTGGTAATTGGCTTCCGAATAAAAATGATGCGAAAGAGCAGCTGTCCCCATGTCTTCGGCCAGCTGCTCCAGACGGCGCAGATTTTCAGGCGTATCGCAGGCAAAAAACTTGAGCCAGGGCGTCCGCATGAGATTGGCCACCTCGCTGAGCGCACAATGACGGTATTTATAATATTCATGCGGCAGGCGCGGGTCATCGTTCTTCGGGTCGCTGATGATGTTGCAGTTATCCTCCGTGTAGACTTCCAAACAAGCCTCAGGGAAAAGTTCCAGGCATCTCTGTGCAAAGAGCGGCCAAATGGTCGGGTCGGGATGCCCATCTTCATCCCGAATGGCCGTCAGCGGTTTGGTCAGGATGACCTGCTTCTTCTGCCAGTCATACAGCATCGAACCATTGAAAAAGACACTCGGTGCCGTGATTGTCACACCTTCAAGATACCCAGCAGCCGCCTCCGGCGTGCGCCCCGTCGCAATGCCAAAATGACCGCCGCCCGCTGTAAAATCTGCTGCAGCCTTTTTATTGGCCTCAGACACCCGGCCGCCGCGCGGGATAATCGTGCCATCCAAATCACTGATAATCAAATAATCTTCATATGGTTTCATGTGATATACAAACCTCCAGCTGCCATGATACAAACAGCTTCTATTATATCACATATCGCAGTTCGTTTTTTCTTCCAGCCTTTTTGTCTGCCAGGTCAAAAACATATGATGAAGTGTCATCAAGGGATGATGCAGCAGCATGCGGGGACCGCCGTAGCGCATGACTTTCTGGATTTCTTCTCTTTTGGCCGGAGCATAGCAGTGAATGGGACAGACGCTGCAAAAGCTCTTGACTTCCATGCGCGGGCATTTCTCGATGCGCTCCACGGCATAAGCGGCCAGTGCCTGACACTCTGGACAGAGTTTTTCTCCGGGTTCCCGCCTATGATGATGTCCATGACAGTATATGCCAATAATGGTTTTGACCGTCTGCTGTTCCTGCCGGCGCTTTTTTTCTACATTCAAGCTGCTCCCTCTCTTCTATCTATTCTGTCGTTCGAATGCTCTTATCCACAGCATAGCAGAAAAAAAGAGACTGTGCGTTAACAATTGTTACGCACAATCTCCAGAGCAATTTGACTTTTCGCTGTTATCTGTGGATAAGTTGGAAAGCTGCTCACAACTTATCCACAGTTTTCACAGGATTTATCCACGAAAACTGTGGATAAATCGAATTCAGTCAAGGACGATTGTCCCTTTTTCCTCTTTATTTTCGCAGAGACCGTTCAGACTCTGCCGGTGCTTTCTGAAAACATGACGCCACGAATCCCAAAAATGCACCGCAGACAGCCGGCAGGACCCACCCCATCGTCAGTTTGTAAAACGGCAGGTACGCAATCAAAAACTGATTGAGCTGGTGAAAATGAATTCCTGCAGCATTAAGCCCGTCAATCAGCGCAAAGACAAGCGTCAGATTCAAAGCATAATGATAAATGGATTTTCGCCAGCCGATAAAGCGGTCAAACAGGGAAATCACCACAAAGACAATGACAAGCGGATAGATTGTCACAAGGAACGGCACGGCCAGGGCAATGATCTGCGTCAGGCCCACATTGGAGACCGCAAAGCTGAACAAGGTGAAAATCAGAAGCAGGCGCTCGTAAGAAATCTTGTTCCGGAAGAGTTTGTTAAAGAACCACGAACCGCCCGAGAGCATGCCGCAGCTCGTCGTCAGGCACGCGAGGATGATGATGGCTGCTAACAGGCCGTTGCCCGCCTTGCCGAAGAAGATGGTAACGGCACTTGCCAAAAGCTGGCCGCCATTAGGCGAATGACCGAGAATCATCGCACTCGTCGCACCGAGGTACGCTAACGAACCATAAACACAGGACATCAGTGCGACCGTGATAAGACCTGCGAGCAGGCAGATGCGCCCAATCTCGCGGTTATCTGTAACCCCGCGCATGCGCACAGCATTGACCACCAGTGTACCAATGGCCACAGAAGCAAGCAGATCCATGGTCTGATAGCCATCCTGAAAGCCCTGCGTAAACGGTGCATCGATGTAATTGCCCGTAGCCGGCAGGATTTCTCCCAAAGGCGAAACAAAAGCTTTGACAAAAAGCACGACCAGCACAACGAGCAGGATTGGCGTCAGCATCTTGCCAATGCGGTCAATGAGTTTATTCGGGTTCAGGGAGAGATAATATGTAGCACCAAAAAACAGCGCCGTATAAACAGCCTGTCCCAAAGTCAGCGAACTCTCTGACAGGAAGGGACGAATGCCAATCTCAAATGAGACAGCACCGGTACGCGGTACGGCAAAGACCGGACCAATGCAGAGGTACAGTACGACAAGCAGGGCCACGGCAAACCAGTGATACGTACGGCGATTGATGAGCTCAATGTATTTGCCGCCCTGCAGGGCAATCGCCGTAATGCCCAAAAGCGGCAGCCCGACGCCCGTAATCAAAAAACCGGCCATGGCGATGAGCGTATGGCTGCCGGCAGCCTGCCCCAGCGCCGGTGGAAAAATCAGATTGCCCGCGCCGAAGAAAATCGAGAACATCATGAACCCGATGGTGAGAATTTCACCCTTCTTGAATCGATGCATGAAAAACATCCTTCTTTCTATCTCCGTAAAATGTCCATGTAAGAAGAACACCTATGCTCAAAAAAAATTGGCCTTTCGGTAAGATACCTGCGAAAGCCACTGTTTTACACGGTTTTTCATTTTACGAACGTTCATTTAATGTGACAATTATATCATAGGATGTACATCAAATCAAGAGCATATGTCTCTTTGTAACATGACCTGTCCCCTTGGCCGGCTGCACAGACAAATATGATATAATAAAAGTATATACAAAGCAAAGGAAGTGTCACCATGGCTGAACCAACCGATATCAAGAAAAAAGCCGAACAAAAAATCAATCCCATCGTCGACCGCCCGCACGGCCAGGAACAGCAGATCAAGATGGATATCCTCAGCATGATCGAACGCGCAGAAAATCCCTTCGATATCATTTACCATTTTGTCAAATGGCTCGAGGTATTTTCCGGAGAGCCGGGCTATGCAAAATACGCCGAAGACCAGATCCGCTCTGTCTACGGTCTGGCCCTGCAGCATGTCAAGCCCATGCAGAACGAGCTCGCCGAAGTTGAAGCCCGCCTCAAACGCATTGAAGCGGCCTATGAAAAGCCCGAATTTACAGAAGAAGAGCGCACGCGCATCGGCTTCGCCATCACGCATCACAAAGAAAATATCGAACGCCTCAAAATTCTCATCAAGCAGGCCAAAGCCAACCACAGCAGCATGAAACTGCAGAAAGACTGAATGGCATAACTTGGGAAGGCGGCAAAACAAAAGGAGACTGTCCATGAGTTAAATTCTCATGAACAGTCTCCTTTTGCTGAAGAAATTCTCCAGTCAGACTGCTTTAGTCAAGGACATAAACCGTTACATAGCGGCGGCCGAATTCCATAGCCTGTCCATAATCATCCATGCAGAGGTCGATGCGGTTGCCGATAATAGCGCCGCCCGTGTCCGCTGCAATCGCCTCACCGTAACCGGGAATATAGAGGCGCGTACCAAGCGGGATAACATCGGTATCGACCGCTGCCACGCCATACTGCGCGAGCATGCCGGAAGCCGTGATGCCGTCTCCGCCGCCATCCCATGGCATATAGGCCGTTGCTTCCATCTCGTAAACGGCACTGTACGGTGCCCTGCCATATGAAGTTTCTACTGTTTCTGCTGCCTGTCCCGCTCCGGCAGTGTCCGGCGTTTCCGCGTTGTTCACTACCGATATTTCCATATTGCTTTGAATTTTCGAATCCATGCCTGGCGATACTGTCAGATCGTCCAGATTGTAGCCCTGCTCTAAGAGGACATCTTTAACCGTCTGATTGCTGGTCAGAACTTCCTTTTTTTGTCCCTGATAGTCAATTGTGACCGGGACCGCTCGATAAACTGTGATGTCGGTGTCGTGTTCGTCAATTTTCTGTAACTGATAAGAATCTTTGGCGCTGAGTTTCACGCCTGCGCGTTCGAGGATTGCCTCCGGATTTCTGTGTATTGTGCTGAGTTCAATGGTGCGTCCATCGACATGAATCTGTACCTGATGCGTATTGTCGGGTGCGCCAGCGCGCGTGAAGCCCGAGGTCATCATGAGCATGATGGCCAAAGTCATGCATAACAGGATTTTCTTTTTTGCTTTATTATGTAAGGAAATGAGCTGTCTAAAACTCATTCAATCCCCCCTTTGTCCATAAATTTATGACGGGAACAGTAAAAGAAATAATTCGTATAGCATGGCAAAACCAGCAGTTATAAACTGCATGATCTTATTGTCCCACAAGAAGCTGAAATCAACCTGAAAAATGGGAATGAAAAAGTGGTGAGCGCTGCTTTTATGCAGTCACTCACCACTTTTATAAATTTTGCTTATAGACCGTATAACTCTATAGCATTTTTTGTCGTTCTGGCAGCCACTTCTTCAAGACTCAGGCCGCGAAGTTCCGCGACTTTTTCTGCCACAAAACGGACATATGCAGGTTCGTTGCGCTTGCCGCGCATCGGTACAGGAGCCATATACGGGGCATCTGTCTCCAAAAGCAGGCGTTCCATTGGCATGGCCTTGACGATTTCCGGCAGCTTTGCCGCGTTCTTGAAAGTCAGGGGGCCATCGACACCAAGATACCACCCCATCTTTAGGAGTTCCTTCGCCATCTCATAGCTGCCTGAAAAGCAGTGCAGGACACCGCGGATGCCCCTGCCCTCTTTTTTGAGGATAGCCAGCGTGTCCCCATGAGCATCGCGGTCATGGATGCAGACAGGCATGTGCAGCTCGCGTGCCAGATGCAATTGGCGGATAAAGATGCGCCGCTGCAGGGCCCGCTTCTCCTCCTCTTTCTCCCAATAATAATCGAGACCAATCTCACCAATGGCCACAACCTTTGGCATATCCGTCCAGGCCGCGAGGATATCGTCCTCGCGTGACGTCATCTCAAATGCTTCTTCCGGATGAATGCCGACACCGGCATAGAGCCCCTCGTATTGTTCCGCCAGATTCACGGCCAATTCCGAGGAGGCCAGCGTGTCGCCCATGTTGATCATGCGCGTGACGCCGGCTTCTTTTGCCCGTGCAATTGTTTCAGGAATGTCCTCGGCAAATTTTGCATCGTTGAGATGCGTATGCGTATCGACGAGTTCCATGCTCATCAGCGCACCTCGGTGCCGGCCGGCATATTGACCTCAAGGACTTTAAGGGCCTCTCCATCGCTGGCCGCGAGAATCATGCCTTCCGAGACGACGCCGCGAAGCTTCGCCGGTTTGAGGTTGGCAACGAGCACAAGGTGTTTGCCGACAAGTTCTTCCGGCTTGTAGAATTTCGCAATACCCGAAACGACCTGACGCTGCGGAACGCCTTCGCCAAGGCTCAGCTGAAGCTTCAGGAGTTTGTCGGCCTTTGGCACAGGCTCAGCCGCAACAACCTCTGCAACGCGGAGCTTGACTTTGCCAAAATCTTCAATGCCGATAACGCCCGGCACTTCTTCCTTGGCCTCTGCCTTCTTATTCTTCTGTGCCTTCTGCTGTTTTGCAGGAGCCTTCTTGGCTTCTTTTTCTTCTTTCTCTACCTCGATGCGCGGGAAGAGCTGCTCCGGCGTGCCGACTTTAAGGCCCGCCGGCGTGCCGCCCCAGTTTTCGATATCCTCAATCTGGACATCCTTGAAAGCCTGCGGCAGATTGAGCTGTTTCCAGATGCGCTCGGCCGTCACCGGCATGAACGGAGAAATCAGGACGCTGATGATGCGCAGGGATTCTGCGAGATTGTACATGACATTGGCAAGTTCCTGTTTCTTCTCTGGATCCTTCGCCAGTGCCCACGGCGCCGTTTCATCGATGTATTTATTGGCACGGCTTATGAAGGCCCAGACTTTCTTGATCGTAGCCGAAAGCTGCATATCCTCCATATTCTTTTCAAAGAACTCAACCGTTTCCTTCGCGTCGGCCTTGAGGGCTTTATCGACTTCGCTTTCACCAACAGGCGCCGTCAGAATGCCCTTCTGGAATTTGATGGTCATGTTGAGCGTGCGGTGCAGCAGGTTGCCGAGGTCATTGGCAAGGTCGCTGTTGATGCGGCTGATGAGGGCATCGCGCGAGAAGTTGCCGTCCTGGCCGAGGTTGATCTCGCGCAGCAGGAAGTAGCGGATGGCATCGGCGCCGAATTCATCGATGAGTCCGTTCGGGTCGACGACATTGCCCTTCGACTTGCTCATCTTATCGCCATCGACAATCAGCCAGCCGTGGCCGTAAACCTTCTTCGGCAGCGGCAGGTCAAGGGCCATGAGGATGCACGGCCAGATGATGGTATGGAAACGCACGATTTCCTTGCCCACAAGATGAAGATCTGCCGGCCAGAATTTCTTGAATTTCTCCGGGTCATCGAGGAAGCCGATCGGCGTCAGGTAGTTCGTCAGGGCATCGAACCAGACGTAGATGACGTGTTTCGGGTCAATCGGCACCGGAATGCCCCAGTCAAACGAGGTACGCGAGATGCAGAGGTCGTCGAGGCCCTGCTTGATGAAGTTGATCATCTCATTGCGGCGCGAAACCGGCTGGATAAAGTCCGGATGGTCTTCAATGTACTTGAGCACGCGGTCCGCGTATTTGCTCATCTTGAAGAAATACGCCTCTTCGGATACCTCCTGTACAGGGCGGTGGCAGTCCGGGCAGCAGCCGTTCTCATCGAGCTGATGCTCCGTCCAATAGCTTTCGCACGGCGTGCAGTACAGGCCCTTGTACTCGCCTTTGTAGATGTCACCCTTGGCATAGATGCGGTTAAAGACTTCCTGTACCACGCGCTCATGGCGTTTCTGCGTCGTACGGATGAAGTCATCGTTGCTGATGTGCAGACGTTTCCAGAGGTTCTGGAAGCCCGCGACAATTTTATCGACGTATTCAATCGGCGTAACGCCGGCTTCTTCCGCTTTCTGCTGGATTTTCTGGCCGTGCTCGTCCGAACCGGTCAGGAAGAAGACATCATCGCCGATGAGGCGGTGAAAGCGGGCAATGGAATCCGCAATAGTCGTGCAGTAAGCATGGCCGATGTGGAGTTTGGCACTCGGATAATAAATCGGTGTCGTGATATAAAATGGTTTCTTTTCTTTCTTTTCCGTCATGAGAAAATTCCTCCCTGTCAGGCGCTAATGGAACGCCCGCGCAAAATTTACAGGATTCGTGCGAATCTATCTACTTATTATAAATCAAATCCTCATAAATGAAAACTGTCCCCTGTCCGCTCATTTCAGGCAGGCTTCAAAGATAAACTGGTTGGCCAGAACATTCATATTGGCCGAATTGATATCAGCGGCCTCGCTGAGCGTCTGCCAGGCCTTTTCGTATTTTTTCTGGCGGACATAAGCCACAGCCTGTGCATTCTTGGCATCGGCTGTCTGCGGCGTCAGGCGCAGGGCCTCCTGGAAGTCCGCGATGGCATCCGCGTATTTCTTCTGATTCATGGCAATAAGCCCGCGGTTATACCAGGCCTGCGTGAATTCCGGATTGAGCTTTAACAGGGCATCGTAGCTCTTTAAGGAATCCTTCGCTCTGCCCTCACGCTGCTGGGTGATGGCAAGGTTGTAGACAGCAGCCGGCGAATCCGCCTTGTACTGCACAGCCTGCTGGAAATCCGCTTCTGCCTTTTTATAATCGAGGCGGTTGAAATAGACAATGCCGCGGTAAATATACGAATTGGCCTCATCCGGCATTTCGCGGACTTTCTTTTCTGCAGCGGCCAGCGACGCATCCGAGCCGTCCGGAGCCTGTGCCTGCTGCCAGAGATAGAGGATTTCCTGTCCGTAGCGCGTACCCGGCACAGCCCAGACACCGTTGAGCCCCGTCCACTTCGTGATGTGGCCGTGAATGTCCGGCCGGTTTTCTACAACGTGGTAGTAACGCGGGTCAATGATCTGGCTGTGCGGCAGCTCCGAACTCGCATAGGCCATGAGATGCTGGATATGCGCGCGCACGCCAAGCTGCGGCGTGGTAAAGCTTGCTCCGGCAACGCGGTTGCCCGTCGCCCCGAGGCCGCAGAAATTATTCTGTTTCGGCGAAACATCGCCGCCATACGCGAAAAAGCCCGTTTCCTTAAGTGCCTGACAAAGTGCCACATCGGGGCGGATGCCCTCGCGGCCTGCCTCTTCGTAATAATAGCGCACGATATCCTCAACTGAGCAATTGAGCTTGGGCTGCGAATTACGCTTTTCAATGTAATGAACCATCTGTTCCTGCGTCGCCTCAGCAGGTCCCATGATGGTGATCGTGTCAGCCGCGGCCTCGGCCTCGAGCATCGGCTCTTCATAAGCGGGTGCCAGACGCCATTTGACGCTGTCCATGGCCCTTTTGTTGACCGTCCCCGTCATTTTAGCAGGGAAAGACGGACGCCCCGGTATCGTGCGCACGGAAACATCCTCAGTGACGCTGGCGGTTTTGCCTGCAGAAACGGCAGCAGATGCAGCCGAGGCCATTGCCGCCTGCGGCTGGCAGAGGGCGGAAAGCGAATAAAAAGAAGCCCCGCAGACGGCCACAGCCAGCAGGGAACGTGATATTCTCATAAAATAAAAACCTCCTGTAAAGGGTTGCCTGCAACATCCCTTCTATTATAACATATCTCACGCAAACGTTCTGCAACACAAAAATGCTCCCCAAAATGGAGAGCATTTTTATTCGAATCTGCTAAAATCTGCCAAGGCAGCATTACGATTTCACAGCACACGGAGCTGTCGACTCCCGGACAATCAGGATATTTTCCAGCGTAATGCGCTTGCTCTGACCGCCGTGAATCATCTCGACCAGTACAGCCGCAGCATTTGTGCCAAGCTGGAACATATTCTGATCCATAGTCGTGATCTGCGGTTCTACGAGCTTGGAAAGCGTGATATTATCGTAGCCAATCACGGAAACATCTTTTGGCACATTGAGCCCCAAACGCTTGCAGGCACGGATTGCGCCGGTCGCCATGAGGTCATTGCAGCAAAGGATAGCCGTGGGATTGAGCCCCGGCAGAACCTTCATGAGTTTGATTCTGGCCGAAGCCATCGTATCGATGTTATTGCCTTCGCCAATGTCAATGATATGATCTTCATCCAAGAGTCCATGCTCTTTCATAAAGACACGGTACGCTTTTTCCTTGACCGTATAAGAATCGGAATTCTCACCACGGACCAGGACAATCTTTCTATGTCCAAGCTTATAAAGATATTCAAGCGCCTGCCGCGTGCCCATGATCTCATCATTGGCCACATAAGAAACATTGGGAATGCGGTGATAGCCATTGATGAACACCAGGGGAACTCTTTTGACAATGCGGCGGTAAAACTCCTCGCGCAGGCCCTGTGTATTCGGGCTGATGACAATGATGCCGGATACATTGCGCGAGACGAGTGTATTGATGCACTCCATCTCGAGCTCCGGGTCATTCTGAGCGCAGTTCAGCAGCAGGGAATAGCCCTGACGGCGCATCGATTTCTCGATGCCGTCAATGACTTCTGCAAAGAACATATTATAAAGGCTGGGCACCACAACGCCAATGGTTGACGAATGGCGTGTATTGAGCTCGCGCGCCTGTACATTTGGCACATACTGCAGCGCATTGATCGCCGCCTGTACTTTTTCACGTGTTTCAGTCTTGACGGGATAATTCCCATTGACGACACGCGATACCGTTGCGACCGAAACGCCAGCTTCTTTTGCCACATCTACAATCGTAGCCTTTTTCTTAATTTCCATTACGTATTCCCTGCTTTCATTGGATTTTGGAGCAGTCCTCAATCCTTAGCAGCAGCTGCGATAAAGCGGTCGAACGCTTCCATGCCCTTGGCATCGCGTTTGTAAACGCCAGCATGCGTGAGAACTATCTCAAATACTTTGCCGATTTCTTCCTTGAGGATATCCTCAACATTCTCTTCGGTAACCGTCTGGTACTTCTGGCGAAGCATCTTGTACCAGTCTGCATGGCTGGCAATCTCCGGCATGCCCGAAATATCTTCCGTACCCTTGACGAGTTCCTGACCGACAAGTGCCATTTCTTTCTTGAGGCGGGCCGGCAGTACAGCGAGGCCCATGACTTCAATCAGGCCGATATTTTCCTTCTTGATGTGATGGACTTCAGCATGCGGATGGAAGAGGCCAAGCGGATGCTCTTTTGTCGTGCGGTTGTTGCGCAGGACGAGGTCGAGTTCGTAGAGATTGCCGCGGCGGCGGGCAATCGGCGTAATCGTGTTGTGCGGCGTGCCATCCGTCTCAGCGAGAATCTCTACACTCGGGTCACTGTATTTGCGCCATTTATCGAGGATTTTCTCCGCGAGATCCGCAAGTTCCTCACGGTCTTCACCCTGCAGGCGAATCGTCGACATCGGCCATTTGACGCGGCCGACTTTGATGTTTTCAAAACCTGGAAACGTATACGTCTTCTCGATGGGAGCCTTGGCCATGGCGAACGTGTAACGGCCGCCCTGATAATGGTCATGAGAAAGAATGGAACCGCCGACAATCGGCAGATCTGCATTGGAACCGAGGAAGTAATGCGGGAATATCGTGACAAAGTCCATGAGGTTCTCGAAGCTCTTGCGCGATACTTTCATCGGCACATGCTTGCGATTCAGGACTATACAATGTTCATTATAATACGTATATGGAGAATACTGCAAGAACCAGCGATGGGCGGACAAGCGCAGCGGAATCAGGCGATGCGTCTCGCGGGCCGGATGCCCCGGATGACCGGCATAACCTTCATTCTCGCGGCAAAGCAGGCATTTCGGATAGCCGGAAGACGGTGCCGATTTGGCCTTGGCGATATCGCGCGGGTCTTTTTCCGGCTTGGACAGATTGATGGTGATATCGAGATCGCCATATTCCGTGGCTGTCTTCCAGATGATATTCTTGTCGATGCGGTCCTTGCGGATGTAATTCGACGCAATGCTCATCTTATAGAACTCGTCCGTCGCGGCTTTCGGACTGCGTGCATAATCATTGCGGAAGCGGCGTACTACTTCCGAAGGACGCGGCATGACACAGTCCATAATGCGCGTATCAAAGAGATCGCGGTTTTCCGTCGTATTCTCGATGATGCCTTTTTCTGCAGCATAATCGAGCATATTCTCAAGGATTGGCATAGCCGTCGGCAGCTCTTCATCGATGAACTCAGGTTCAAAAGCATCCACCTTGAGTACATCAATCAGTCGGTTGGCTGCATAATAATAGTCGTCTTCGTTGATGAGCTGATTCTGCTTAGCAAAGTTCAGTAAACGGTTAACTTCCGTATTGATAGACATATTTTTCCTTCCTTTCGGATTCCGGCTTTCTGCTTCTTTCGCTTCTTGCTGATGCCCGATCCTTATTTCTCGTAGCCGTTTGGATGTTTCTGATGCCAGGTCCAGGCCGTACCGATGACCTGTTCAACGTTTGTGTAACGCGGCTTCCAGCCGAGGACCTTCTTCGCTTTCTCCGAAGAAGCGATGAGCTGTGCCGGATCGCCAGCGCGGCGTGCACCCATTTCGACTTTGATTTCCTTGCCCGTAGCCTTCTTAGCAGCCTCAATCATTTCCTTGACCGAGAAGCCCTTGCCATTGCCGAGGTTAAAGATATTGCTCTCGCCGCCCTTGCGCAGGTATTCAAGTGCCAGCACATGAGCATCAGCAAGGTCGATGACGTGGATGTAGTCGCGCAGGCACGTGCCATCCGGCGTCGGGTAATCATCGCCGAAAATCGTGATATGATCGCGCTTGCCAAGCGGAACCTGCAGAATCAGCGGGATAAGGTGCGTTTCAGGGTTATGATCCTCACCGATGGAACCATCGTCAAGAGCACCTGCTGCATTGAAGTAACGCAGCGATACATAGCGGATGCCATCGGCACGGCTAACCCACTTCATCATTTTTTCCATCGTGCGTTTCGATTCACCGTACGGATTCGTCGGATTCGTCGGGTCATCTTCCATGATTGGTACACGTTTCGGCTCACCATAGACAGCAGCCGTCGACGAGAAAACAATCTTGTCAACATGGTTGCGTACCATGGATTCCAGCAGAACCTGCATGCCATAGACATTGTTGTTGAAATACTTCAAAGGCTTCTGGACGCTCTCACCAACGAGAGAATTGGCTGCAAAGTGGATGACTGCTTCGATGTCATTCTCCGTGAAGATTTTATCGAGGATAGCGGCATCGCGGATATCACCTTCATAGAATTTAGCCTTCGGATTCAGCGCGTCGCGATGACCCGTCTGCAGGTTATCAACAATAACAACATCCTCACCCTTTTCTACGAGCTGATGAACTGCATGAGAACCGATATAACCGGCACCGCCACAAACCAGAATAGACATAAGTAATCTTCTCCTTTTTTTCTTTCATTATACAACAGATACGATTCCACAATATGTTCTATCGTGTTAAGATTTTGTTACCAATGAAGTAATGAAGTTCAGCCATCAATGCGATGCGTGCCATCCGAGATGCTGGCAACGACGAAACTCGGTGCATAGCCGATTTTCTTCGTGTACGCTTCGCCGACATTCTTCTTGAAGGCTTCAATCGCATCATTTTTGACGAGGCTGACCGTCGAACCGCCAAAGCCTGCGCCCGTCATGCGCGAACCGATGACGCCGTCCTGCTGCCAGGCAATCTCTGCCAGCGTATCGAGTTCCTTACCCGTAACTTCGTAATCATCGCGCAGCGAGAAGTGCGACTCGTTCATAAGACGGCCAAATTCCTTGACGTCATTGTTCTCAAGAGCTTTGACGGCATCGAGCGTGCGGTTGTTCTCGTAAACGGCATGGCGTGCACGGTGACGCTCCAGGACTTCTTCAATGTGGCCGGCGAGCTTGTTGAATTCATCGTTGCTGAGCTCACCGAGGGCCTTGAGGTCCGGCTTGACTTCCTTGAGCTCGTTTAAGGCATGCTCGCACTGGGCACGGCGTACGTTGTAAGCCGAAGAAGCAAGGCTGTGCGGTTTGTTCGTATTCGTGATGACAATGCTGGCATCCTCAAGTGCAATCTTGCTGTAGCGATAGGAAAGCGTGTTGCAGTCAAGCAGGATTGCGCAGTCCTTCTTGCCCATGCCAACAGCGAACTGGTCCATGATGCCGCAGTTGACGCCGACGAACTGATTCTCCGCTTTCTGAGAGAGCTTGACCATCTCGATCATGTCAAGACCAAAGTCAAATGCTTCATTGAGGATAACGGACGTCAGGACTTCAAGAGAAGCTGAGGAGGACAGGCCTGCACCAGCTGGCAGCGTGCCGTAAATCAGGATATCAAAGCCATGCGAAGCCTTGTGGCCAGCTTTTTCAAAAACATCAATAACGCCCATCGGGTAGTTGGCCCAATCCTTGGCAGCATCGTACTCAAGGCCCGTCATCGGGAATTCAATGATGCCCTTGTCAGCGAGATTCATCGAGTACATGCGCGTCGTCATGTCCTTGCGGTCAGCAACAACGGCATAAGTACCAAGCGAGATTGCGCACGGGAAAACATGGCCGCCGTTGTAATCGGTATGCTCACCAATCAGATTGACACGGCCCGGGGAAAAATAGCTGCGCTCTGCGTCAGAGCCGAACTGCTTTTTGAATTCTTCCTTCATCGTTGCTAAGATTTCCATCGAGTAACCCTCCATCGCTTAAAACTTACAATAACTAAACAAGTAAACATTTGCTTCGCGCCTGCCGAGCCTTTATCGGTAAACGTTTTCTTACAGCCCCTAAAAGATGGTGCAAACCCCTTCTGTCTTCTGATTTGCACCTTCTTTTTTCTTGTTGTCTCTAGTTTACCGCTTCTCTCTTGTATTGTCAAGTATTATTGTAAACGTTTTCTGGAATTGTTTCTATGACATAAAAAAAAGTCAGGCAAGACCTGACTTTTTCGCATGATTTTATTTTTCTGCAGTCAGCAGGGCCGCATAGACATCGCGCCGTGAGATGCCCAGCTTTTTCGCGGCCTCCCGCATTGCTTCTTTTTTGCTCAGGCCATCTTCCATAAGCATTTTGCACAGTTCCACAGGATCTGCCGGAAACTCCTGTGACGGCTCCGTCTCGCCCTTGAAGCCCTCCACGATCAGCACATACTCGCCGCGGGGTTCGTTTTCTTCATAAAAGTTCAGCAAATCCTGCAAGGTTCCCCTGCGGAACTCCTCAAACTTTTTCGTGAGTTCCCGCCCAAAGGCAGCACGGCGCGTTCCCCCGAGCATCGCGGCAAGCTGGCGCAGTGTTGCTTTCAAATGATGCGGGGCCTCGTAAAAAATCAAAGTCTCACGGTGATTCTTTACCTCGGACAGGACTTCCTGCTGTTTCTTCGCAGTCTTGGGTAAAAAACCGACAAATGTAAAACGAGTCGTATCAAGGCCCGAACAAATCAGAGCTGAAAGCCCTGCATTGCAGCCGGGCAGAGGTGAGACGCGGATCCCTGCTTTGATGGCCAGCTCAGCGAGGTGGCTTCCGGGATCGCAGATGCCCGGCAGGCCCGCATCGCTTACACAGATGAGGTCCTGACCGGAGAGCAGCCACTCGATGAGTTCAGGGCCCTTCGTGAATTTATTGTGCTCATGGTAGCTCGTGAGCTTTGTATGAATATCAAAATGCGTGAGCAGCTGGCGTGTATGGCGCGTATCTTCCGCTGCAATCAGGGGAACTTCCCCGAGCATGCGCACGGCACGATACGTCATATCTTCGAGATTGCCGATTGGCGTAGCACAGAGATACAAGGTTCCTGCACCCTGCTGCCGAGCCTTCTGTTCCATTTTTTCCTGCTGTTCCTGCTCCATATCATTCCTCTTTATCATTCTTCTGTGTCCTTTGTGCCGGCTCCTGTCATGCCGTAAATGGCAAGGATTTCCCTCGTATAAGAGCCATCCTCATCGTGTACAATAAGCGGCGGCATGACTTTAAGGCCGCCCGGAGCTGCGCCCACGACAGCTTCCACAAGCATCATATTCGGAGCCTTGCCTGCCTTTGGCTGTACCATGCGCAGCCTTTTCGCCTCCATTTGATGCTCGTGCATTGTAACGAGGATTTCGCCGAGACGTTCGGGCAGATGCACCATGGCAAAGTGTCCGCCAAAACGCAGGGCGTAACGGGCGGCCTTCACCACATCCTCTAGTGTGGCCGTGAATTCATGGCGTGCGCGCGCTACACCGCTCATTTTATTGACCTGCCCGTGGGCAACGGGACGATACGGCGGATTGGCCAGTACGACATCAAAGGATTCGGCAGGGTAGAACGCGCGAATCGCGCGGTAGTCCCCCTCGCGAACCGATATCTTCGCTTCGAGTTCATTCATATAGACATTGCGGGAAGCGAGTTCAGCCATGACAGGACTGAGCTCGATGGCTTCGATATGCGCGGCTTCATCGGCAATGAGCAGGGGAATCACCCCCGTCCCCGTACCGAGCTCCAAGACCTTTTGCCTTGGATGCAGGCGGGGAAAATGCGCCAAAAGCACTGCATCCAGAGAAAAACAGAACTCCTGTGTATTCTGGATGATTTTACGGCCGCTTTTCATGAGATCATCAAGCCTTTCATGCTCTTTCAGCTCTACGTCTCTCATGCCTTAGGTTCCTGCTGTGTTGGCTGAGACGGCCGCTGCTGGCCGTTCTCCCTTTTTTCACGCGGAGCCTTCGGACGGCGCGGACCATTATGAGGACGGCTGCTGCGTTCACCGCGGGCATCACGTGGGCGGCGGCTGCGGCGGCCGCGGTTGTTATTTTCACGATTTTCACGCGGACGGCGCGGGCGTTCTGTATGCTCACTGCGCTCACGGCGGGCAGAACGGCGCTCACCGCCCTGATTGGAGCGTCTGCGCGTATCGTCCCTGTTCTCTGTCACACGCTCTTTCGCCTGTGCATTGCCCTCTTCTGTCTCCACTTCTTCTTCGATGACATCTTCCCAGGCAGCCACCACCGTGCGGCTGTTGTCGAGCAGGATTGTCGCGGTACGGCGCTGCTGATTGAGCGATATAACCTTGCCCTCGCCGTCCATCGTAACCACGCGTCCGCCCTGCTGCGGCGGCTGAACCTTTTTCTGCTTCTGCGGACATTCATTGCAGTAACATTCACTCTCATATTTCAGACAGCACATAAGGCGGCCGCAGATACCTGAAATCTTCGTTGGATTCAGCGACAGATTCTGCTCCTTGGCCATGCGGATGGAGACGGGTTCAAAATCACCGAGGAACGTGGC
This sequence comes from Mitsuokella apri, assembly GCF_051886055.1. Taxonomy (NCBI): domain Bacteria; kingdom Bacillati; phylum Bacillota; class Negativicutes; order Selenomonadales; family Selenomonadaceae; genus Mitsuokella; species Mitsuokella apri. Next base: position 165,889 of record NZ_JBJEXT010000070.1, read on the forward strand.
ACAGCAAAGCGGACGCCCGCAGCAGCCAATGCCGCCCATGATTTTTGCTTCATCGCGCACACCAATCTGGCGCAGTTCAATGCGCGTGCGAAAGACCGATGCCAAATCTTTGACGAGGTCGCGAAAATCAATGCGGCCGTCTGCCGTAAAATAAAAAATGATTTTATTGAGGTCAAATGTATATTCCACATCAACGAGCTTCATGGGCAGGCCGTGTTCCCGGATTTTTTTCGCGCAGATCGCATACGCTTCTTTTTCATGCTTTTTGTTATCCGCTACACGCGCAAGGTCATGTTCATTGGCAATGCGCTGCACGACCTTCAAGGGCTGGGCATCTGCTGCCGGCTCCCCTTCGCGCGGGCCGATGACCACCAGTCCGCATTCCATGCCGCGGGCCGTTTCCACAATAACGTGCTGCCCTTTTTCAATGTGCAGCTGGCCGGGACTGAAATGATAAATCCTTCCCGCCTTCTTGAAGCGGACTCCGATATATGTCTCCAAAATTTTCCTCCTGAATCTATATCAACTGACACGCATCATGATATCGCGTGTGCGAATAAAAAAACCTTCCATTAAGAGGCGCGGACTCGCGTTTGAAAGCAGCCGTTTCTGTGCCTCGCGGACCTCCTCCAACAGGCAAAAAATCCTGTCTTCCGGATAATCCGGCAGCATGGCCAGCAAATCCTGCCGGATGTCCCGGTGATAGAGCATGGGACTTGCACCATCTTCCATGAGTATGAGCAGGTCACGCAGCATCATATTGAGATACAGGAACCATTCCCGCAGAACCTCGCGGTCCTGTTCGCCCATCCCGGCTGACTTCGTCCAGATTTGTTCCATATTGAGATGAGGCAGGGCCTTGAGAAAAGCCAGCACTTCCTGCCGGAGCTGCAGGCCCTCATGCTCAAACAGCGTGAGAGCCCGCCCGGGGCTGCCGTCTGCGAGCGCAGCCAGCACCCCGGCCTCATCTGCTGGCACATCACGCTGTAAAAGAACTTTTTCAATATCCTCTGCAGCCAGCATGCCAAAATTCACAGGCATACAGCGTGAAAGAATGGTATCGAGCAAAGCGCTGCGGGCGCTCGTGACGAGAATAAACGTGACGGGGCCTTCCGGCTCCTCCAGGGTTTTCAGCAGGCTGTTTTCTGCCGCCTCGTTCATACGGTCTGCATCATCGATGAGCACGACACGCCGTTTTGACAGGACCGGATAACGCGAGACCTGTACCTGCATGGCACGAATGGCCTCGATACGGATCTGTGCTGCGGACTTGCCGTTCTTCTCGGGTACGACCTCAAGATAATCGGGATGCGAACCAAGGCTCATAGCCTGACATGAAGCACAGTTTCCACAGGGGGCCTCTTCTCCTTCACAAAGGACCGCAGCCGCAAGGACATGCGCGAGCATCTTCTTGCCAATGCCATCCGGACCGGCAAAAAGCAGGGCATGCGGCATTCTGCCTTCGCGCAGCATCGTACGCAGAGCTTTTTTCTGCTCCTCATGCCCTGCTATTTCATCCCATTGCAGCTCCATACAGATCTCGTGCTTCCTTTCTCTCTATTTCTTTTTCTTTCACTCCATCCTGCCTGCCCCATCCGTCCGGCAGCAGGAGCTTCCCAACGAAAAAGCCATAGAAATATTATATCGTTGCCCCTGTTTGTGCGTCAATGGCTTACTGCCTCTTCCCCGCCGTGTATTTTCTCATGGACACTGCCTGCGTTGCCGACATAGCCGCTCGGCAGAATATGCATATCGACGAGGATCTCACGCACGCGCACCGCTGCGTAAAGATTAAACCGCACATCCGGGTCATTGAGGTCGCGCGCCAAAAGCTGTTCAATCTTATCGCTGCGGTAACGCACCGTATTGACGTGGACGAACAGTTCTGCCGCCGTCGTCGTATAATTGAAATTCGTTTCCAGCAGGAGCTTCAGCGTGGCCAAAAGGTCTGCATCGTTCTCACCGTCATAATCGAGCAGACGGCCGAGAGCCGTACGGCAGAACTCAAAAGCAGACTCTACTCCGCCGGCGAAAATATTGCTGACGATGCCGCAGTCATGATAATAGCGGAAAAAGCCCTGCTCATGCTTCGTCCTGCCGTAAGAAAGTGCCAAACGCGCCTCCCGGTAGCTCTTCTGCAGGTCAGAGAGTGCATGCATATTCCCGATGCCGCAGGAGAGCAGCAGTTGATGGCGCTTGGAAAAATCGCGCTGCCACTGCTGCAGGATACGGTGCATGCATTGTTCATGTTCATGGACCGGATGCTCTGGAACGGTCTCAATCTCCGGCATGATGACAACGCCACGGCCATGCCATACCAGAGGACAGACCATGGCATCATTGTACTGATGCATGAGCTGCAAAATACTGGCCTTGAAATCCACTTCAATGGATTCAAACGGCTGTTCTTCCGATTCCACCAGCATGACGCGGTAAGACTGCTTCTCATCCAATTCAATGCCGCTCTGCTGCAGAAGATTCTCCAGCCTTGACTTCACGCCAGCAAAGGCGCTGGTCAGGATTTCATCTGTCACGCGGCTGATTTCCTGTCCGACTTCGACCTTGCTGCGCAGAAAATACATCAGGGCCAGACGTGCCGTGAGAGCAGTCTGCAGTAGTCCGTCAATGTCCTTTTCCGCAACACGGCTGACGAACAGGAAAAGGCGCAGCTCACTGTCTTCAAGGCTCACCTGCAGGACAAGCAGCCGTCTTTCTTCCATATAGTAGTACTGGTCATCTGTAAAAGATGGCAAATGCTGTAAAATCTTGCGAATGGTCTCGGACACCGGTATTTTTTCCGGATAGTATTCCCTGCCATCCCCCGTAACCAGCAGAAATGGTTTTTTTAGAATTTTCTTTAAATCATTTCCGAGTCCGTCAGCTCCCTGAGCGATACTCGTCTGCAGTAGTTCAAGTGACTTTTGTTCCAAAGTATCTTCACCCTTTTTCAAAACACCTTCTTTTCATTATAACACAGAGCTCCGCAGGCAAAAATATTCCAGAGATAAAAATAAGTGCAACTGGCCGCTTTTTCTGCGCGCTGCACTTATGGTTTATTTTGTTTTTCTATGAGGCAAATGCTGGTCAAAGAAACCGATGACGCGGTCAGAAGCCGGCGTCAGCAGCATCCATGCGAGGACAATGCTGCAGATGGAACCCGCGCCGACCACGACATCCGTCAGCCAATGAGCGCCCGACATGATGCGCGGCAGCGAGAAAATCACGACGACCAGCAGACTTGCTGCAAAGGCCTTTTTCCCGAAATAGCGCAGCATGTAAAACGTGAAGATGAGCAGCATCATGCCATGGTCTCCGGGGAAACTCGTGCTGGACCAATCCTTAGCCGGCCAGCCCGTAAGCTCCGAGACACGCAGCACGGGGATGCCCTGCAGCGTAAAGAATTTCGTGGCACTCGGACGTTCAAAGCCCAGCAGCATGTCGAACTGCTTGGCAATCACCGCAGTGACCAGCATCGTCAGGCCAATGCAGACCATCCAGCGCCTGCCCTTCGCATCCTGCTGCCGGTAATAATGATAAAATATCCCGAGCATGAAGAGAAAAGCCACGGCATCAAAAGGACGCAGATTCGTGAAAGCCACGAGATAGAGGAATGCCTTGCTCTCGCCGAGCAGATGATTGAAAAAGAAAAATACATTGGCATCAATCGTGAACCAAAAACCATTTTGTCCCGGAATCAGCCAGCTCGCAAAGAGCACTGTGCCGAAAACCGTAAAGCCCAGTACACCGAGCCATCGCTTTGTAGTCAAGAGATCATCCTTCTTTCTTATTCCTAAAATTTCTCGAATGAACTCTTATTATACCACACACCGGCTAAAAAGTACGTCAAGACTGCTTCTGCGCCTTTTTCTGCTTTTCCCGCACATAGCGCAGAGCGGAAAGTCCCGCGACAGAGCCTTCATAGACTGCCTTTGACACCTGCATGAGTCCTCCCGTGCAGTCGCCGGCCGCAAAAAGGCCGGGCACATTTGTCGCCTGTTTGGCATCGGTCTTGATATTCGAACCTTCAAGCAAAGCTCCGATTTTGCGGGCGAGCTCCGTGCTGCCAGCCGTGCCAATGGCCAGAAAAACACCGTCCACAGGAAGCTCACTGCCGTCTGCCAGACGTACGCGCTCAACACGGTCTTGGCCTTCAACGGCTGCCAGTTTTTCGGTGTGCAGCTCGATAGTCTCCGGAAGCCGGACAGCCGGCTTTTCCCCGTTGGTCAGCAGCAGGACCTTTTTCGCATGAGGCAGCAGGACCTGCGCCTCATGCAGGGCATATTCTCCGGAACCGATGACGGCAACGGTCTTCCCGCGGAAAAAGAACGCATCGCAGATGGCACAGTAGCTCACGCCTCTGCCCTCAAATTCACGGATGCCCGGAAGCGGCAAAGTCGCGCGGGCCGCGCCGGCCGCCAGTATGACAGCCGGCGCAGAAAAAGTATGCTCTCTGGCTTCCGCCTTAAACCCATCAAAAGTATCATTAAAGGCAAGTCCCAAAAGCTCATCTTCTACGATATGTACGCCAAGACGTTTGGCACCGGCAGCACCTCTCCGCAGGAGCTCTTTGCCCGCGATTGGCTCGGCAAAGCCATAATAATTCTCGATTTTATCCGTCTTTGCAAGCCCACCGGTCTCAATGCCCTTTGTCACGATGGTCACATCAAGGCCTCCACGGCGCGTATAAAGAGCAGCCGACACGCCGGCCGGCCCTGCACCGATAATCAAAACATCTGTCTTCATAGGAATCCCTCCCAAACATCACGATAACATCATGACTTTTATTATAATGAGGAATTTTGCATGCGTCCGTGAGCTAATCACATAGGAATCCGCCCTGCCGTTTCCCGTTTTTATTTCGCCCTGACTGCCCAGCGCAGCTTTGTCGAATGTGCACGGCTGTTCTCATAACACTCTTCACGGCTCGGCCGGATGACGTCACGCGCGATATCTTCATAAATTCCCTGTTTATAAAAGGTCTTGAAGGCCTTCTTGACGATGCGGTCTTCACCGGAATGGAATGTCAGAATGGCTGCACGGCCGCCCGGAGCGAGAGCTGCCGGCAGCTTTTCCATGAATTCATAAAGGACTTCGTATTCATGGTTGATGTCAATGCGCAGAGCCTGGAAAACGCGCGCACTGCTCTTGCGGATGAGGTCGCGCCGCTCCGGCAGTCTGTCCTTTTCGTCGCGCTGCAGCCTGACTTTCTGCAGTGCTTTTTCAATGACTTCATATAATTCCCGTGTCGTCCGGATTGCACGATGGCGCTCCGTGCGAATGATCTGTCTGGCAATTTCTTCAGCATACGGTTCATCGGCATTCTCCTGCAGCATGCCGATGAGTTCATCCAAGCTCACTTGCTGCAGCCTCTCCGCCGCGGAAATGCCCGCCTGCGGGTTCAGGCGCAAATCAAGCGGACCATCCGACTTGTATGTAAAACCACGCTCCGGATTGTCAATCTGCATGGAAGAAACGCCCAGGTCAGCCAGAACAAAATCAAACGGCCCGACTTCTTCCGCGAGCTTATCGATCTCGCAGAAATTCATTTGCCGCCTTTCCCAGATATCCGGACCATATCCCTTGGCGCGAATGCGCGCTTCTGTTTTTTTTGACTCAATGGGGTCGACATCGCCGCCATAGAGATGCCCTTTGCCCTGCAGCTTCGCAAGCATCGCAAGGGTATGGCCGCCATACCCCAGTGTCGCGTCAAAGCCCCGTTCCCCCGGCTTGATGGCCAGAATGTCGAGGATTTCCTTTACCATGATGGGGATATGCGTGCCCGCCGGTGTATTCCCCTTTGCCAGCACGTGCCGGATTTCATCCTGATATTTTTCCGGATTGAGCTCCTTGTATTTCTCCGCAAAATGGCGCGGATATTTGCCGCTGTAATGAATTCTGCGTTTATGGACAGGCTGCTCCTGACCTGATTTCGTTTCTTCTGTCATCATGCGATTCGCCTTTCTTCTATATAAATAGTACAATAAGAAATATATACTGCACGCCGCTTTCCAGTATAGCAACGCTTTTTCATCGCTGTCAAAAAAATAAATGTGATATTTATCTCTTGACAGATACTGAGAAGCATCTTATAATGAATGACATATTAATCATATATGCTTTTCATAATTTATTTCATCATGTAGAAAGAAGGTATATTATGTCTGACCAGAACAATAAATCGGTCGACTCCATCAAAGATGAAGTTCTGCGCAAACGCAAAGGCGGCCAGGCCAAACAGATGATTCTGTGGTTCGGTGCCCTGATTCTCGGTGCCATCCTCGGCTGGCTGCAGATTCCTGCGCTCAACGACCTCTTCAACTTCGTGGCTACGGTATTTACCCGCCTGTTCCAGTTCATCGCCGTACCGACGATCGCGCTGGCCGTCATTACGACGCTCTCCGCACTCGGTGCCAAGAAGGATACGGGCCGCATCTTCGCCCATGCCGTGACGTACACGCTGCTGACGACCATTGCTGCTGCTTCCATCGGGCTGATTCTCTATCTCTGGATTGCTCCTGGCAATCTGCCGGCCGATATCATCGGTGCCGGTGCGTCGGATGTGCCGATGCAGAAACTTGGCTCTCTCTCCTATTACGACCACTTCCTCTCGGTCATCCCGAATAACATTTTGCAGCCGTTCCTCGCCGGCAATGTCCTTTCGGTCATGCTGATTGCAGCTTCCGTTGGCCTTGCCCTCGCCTTCATGCCGAAGACGGAAAACCGCGAAATCCTTTTAAAGGGTCTTTATGGCCTGCAGGAACTCCTGTTCACGCTGATCCGTGCCCTGCTCTGGGCTCTGCCGGCCGGCATCCTCGCCTTTGCCGCACAGCTCTCCTCGCAGATTGAAGCTGGCGTCATCGTCGGCGCACTCGGCAAATACACGCTCGTCGTGCTCGGCGGCAATTTCATCCAGTTCTTCCTTGTCATTCCGCTTTTCCTGCTGGCCCGCGGTCTCAATCCGCTCTACGTTTTCCGCAAAATGGCTCCGGCCATTGCCGTTGCCCTCTTCACGAAGAGCTCGGCCGGCACGCTGCCTGTCACGCTGGCTTCTGCTGAAGCACGCCTCAAGGTCAATCCGCGCGTCTCGCGTTTCGTCCTGCCAATCTGCACGACCATCAACATGAACGGCTGCGCGGCCTTCATTCTCGTCACCTCTTTGTTTGTCATGCAGAATGCCGGTTTTGACCTTTCTCTCGGCACCATGATCACTTGGCTCTTCGTCGCCGTGCTCGCTGCCATCGGCAATGCCGGCGTCCCGATGGGCTGCTACTTCCTGACGCTTTCCCTCATGAGCTCTCTGGGCGCACCGCTTGGCCTCATGGGTGTCATCCTGCCGATCTACACGATCATTGATATGATTGAAACAGCAGAAAACGTCTGGTCCGACTCCGCCGTCTGCGCTATGACGGATCACGACCTGAAGGGCAAGATTGAAGATTCCCGTCAGGAACCAGTCGAAGCCTGATACAGCGCACCGATACAAACAGCATATCAAAAAAACCAGCCATACGGCTGGTTTTTTTATGCCTGAAACAAGCATTCACATTTTCATAACGCTGATCAGTAACGCTGACGGTCCTTGAGAGCCCGTTCAATTTCGCGTTTGGCGGCCTTCTCATGAAGGTCCTGACGCTTGTCGTAATTGTGCTTGCCCGATGCAAGCGCAATTTCCATTTTCGCGCGGCCATGCTTGAAGTAAATCTTGAGCGGCACGAGCGTAAATCCCTTTTCGCGCGTCTTGGCAAAAAGCTTGATGATCTCTGCTTTGTGCATCAGGAGTTTTCTGCGGCGCAAAGGATCATGATTGAAGATATTGCCCTGATCATACGGACTGATATGCATATTTTCTACAAAAATCTCGTTGTTCTGGATGCTCGCATAGCTGTCCTTGAGATTCGCACGGCCAGCCCGCAGGGATTTGACTTCCGTTCCCTGCAGGGCAATGCCGGCCTCGTACGTTTCATGTATGAAATAATCATGACGGGCCTTGCGATTTTCACAGACCGTCTTGATACCTGCATTCTTTCTTCCCATTTATCTCACCTGAGTGACACTTTTTATTTATTTGCAGCCGTACCGCCCTCTGTCTTGCGATGCGGACGCGGGCGATGCTTCGGCGCATTTTTTGCTTTTTCGGCTTTCGTCTCTTCACGCAGTTTCTGTTCGTGATAGCCCGGCGGATCCGGCCAGACGGCATTGTTGAGCCCCGTGACAGTCACGCGGTGATAATCGCGGTCACGGCCATTTTCACGGTCGCGCCGCTCCTGACGATTCAGGGCACGGCTGCCGTGTTCATCACGTTTTTGACGGCCATTGCGGTCATCCTTATGCCTGTGTTCTGACTGACTGCAGTGCTGGCTTTCATGCAAAGAGAGCTTTTCGCCGGAAGCACCGCGGTTCTTTTTGCCATGACCGCGTTTTTTCTTCGACTTTTTCTCATCGGAACCATCCGAGGGCAGTTCTGCAATGATGTCGTCGACAGGACGGCGCGGCGGACGTTTTTTGCCCGTCTGCGGCCCATTTGCTCTTCCCACCGTCTTTGTTCCAGACTGCTTTTTATCATCGCGCGCAGGCTTTGAGCCTTTGCTGCGTCCGCCGCGCACGGCATTTTTCATGGCCAGCGGGTCATAAGCGCCATTATCCTTGAGCACGAAGTCAAGATTGCGCTCTTCGACATTGGCGCGGACCAGCAGGACTTCGACTTCATCGCCAAGGCGATACGTCTTGTTCGTGCGCTCACCGACCATCGCAAACTGCTCCTCGCGGTATTCGTAATAATCGTTGACCATCGTCGAGACATGTACGAGCCCCTCGACGCCATTATCGAGCTCAACAAAGATGCCGAAGGCCGTAACACCGCTGATGATGCCGGAGAATTCCTCGCCGACAAACTGAGCCATGTACTCGATTTTCTTCATATCCGTCGTCTCACGCTCGGCTTCAATGGCCACGCGCTCACGCTCTGAGGCATGATCGGCGATTTCCGGCAGCATCGTGCGGAGCTTGGCCTGACGTTCAGCCGGAATTGTCCCCGTCGCAAACGTCTCACGCAGCAAACGGTGCACGATGAGGTCCGGATAACGGCGGATTGGCGAGGTGAAATGCGTATAATAGCGTGCAGCCAGGCCAAAATGACCGAGACTCATGTCGCTGTAACGGGCCTGCTGCATCGAACGCAGGGCTACCGTGCTGATGATGCGTTCCTCCGGTCTGCCCTTGACTTTCTCGAGCACCTGCTGGACGTCCATGGGCTTAATGTCACCCGTTTCCGACGGATGGATGAACAGGCCAAAAGCTCCCAACAGGTTATTGAGGCGTTCAATTTTCTCATCCGAGGGCTGCTCATGCACGCGGTACATGAAGGGCTGGTGTTTCGTATCCATATGACGCGCTACTGTCTCATTGGCAATCAGCATGCATTCCTCGATGATGGATTCAGCAAGAGACCCCTCACGCTTGATGAGCGCGACCGGATGACCCTGCTCATCGAGCTTGACTTTGACTTCCGGGACGTCGAAATCAATCGAGCCGCGGCGATGGCGCTTGGCCTTCAAGACATTGCGCAGATCCTCGAGCGTCATGAGCATTTCCCGGATATCCTGATTATCCGAATAGAACGGCTCTTCCTTCGTGACGAGCACTTTGTTGACAATATTGTACGTCAGACGGCGATAGACATGGATGACAGTCGGGATGATTTCATAGCTCGTGACCTCGCCCTCCGGTGAAATCTGCATCTCACAGGCCATTGACAGGCGGTCAACGCCGGCATTGAGACTGCAGATGCCGTTGCTGAGCTCCTTGGGCAGCATCGGAATGACGCGGTCGACGAGGTAAACACTCGTGCCGCGCTCACGTGCCTCGCGGTCAAGCGGCTGATTTTCGCGCACATACCAGCTGACATCCGCGATGTACACACCGAGAAAGAAGGAACCATCCGGGTTGCGGCGTGCAAAGACACCATCATCGAGGTCCTTTGAGTCCTCACCGTCGACCGTGACAATGGGCAGGTCGCGGCGGTCGCGGCGGCCGCGGTATTCCTCAGGCGATGGCTCCTGCTCCATATGGTCGGCAGCTTCCTGAACATCCTCCGGGAATGTCTCCGAGAGGTCATACTGACGCATGACGGACAGAACATCGACACCCGGATCACCGACTTTGCCGAGCACCTCGATGACCTTGCCCTCCGCATTGCGGCGGCGGTCCGGCCACTTCGTGATCTCGACGACGACCTTGCTGCCCGTCTTCGCACCGTGAAAGGCCTTCTTCGGCACAAAGATATCCTGACTGAGCTTCGTATTGTCCGGTGTCACAAAGCCAAAGGTCTTGCTGCTCTCAAATGTGCCGACAATTTTTTCATTGGCACGTTCAAGGATGCGGATGATCTCGCCCTCACGCGAACGCCCTTCTTCTGCAGCCGGCGTCACGCGGGCCACAACGCGGTCGCCATGCATAGCCGTATTGAGGTCTGTACCGGGAACAAAGACGTCTGTCTCCTCTTCCGAATCGCGCACATCCGGAATGATAAAGCCGAAGCCCTTGGCCGTCATCGACAAGCGGCCTACGACGAGGTGCATGCGGCTCGGGATGCCATAAAGGTCACTGCGGTTCTTGATGACAGCTCCTTCTTTTTCCAGTTCCTCCAAAGCCCGGTCAAACTCCACGAGCTCTTCTGTCGTCAGGTGCATGCCTTCAGCCAGATCCTCTGCCAAAAGCGGACGATATGCCTCCTCATGCATATACGCTAAAATACGTTCTTTTAAATCCATATTTTTTCTCCAATATATTCGTTATAATCCGTTTCTCTTTTTCATCCTGATTATTTTTACGACAAAATTCATCTCTGATGAAAATTGCCGGAAGCTGTCACCCGCTCGATAAAGCCTGCTGACTCCCGGAAAACAATGTCCCGTTCTTCCCCAACCGGAATCAGATGGCCCGATATTTTAAGCCAGACAAGCGATTTTTCACTGCTGCCCAGATTTTCGCGGATATACAGTGCGCTTTCCGCATCGGCCGTCCTGTCATTGAGACTGTGCAGGATAAGGGCCGGCACTTTAATCGATGGCAAAAGTTTTTTGGCGCGTTCAATGAGGTCGAGCATCTCATAGACCCCCATGAGCGGCATACAGCGATAGGTCTGATTCACAGCTGGCGGCACATCGCGGAGTCTGCGCCTTGCCTTGGGGACAAACCGGTTCAAGCAGGCTTCACGCGGCGGCAGCATGGAGATGCCGCGCTCTTCCGCGATATAGATAGGAGCTGACATCGAGATGACCCCAGCCGTTTCTTTTTCAGCCGCCAGCAGCAGCGCCAAAATACCGCCCATCGAATGACCTGCTGCGATGATGTGGTCACAGCAGCCGCGCAGAAGCGCATAGCCGTCACGCGCAGAATCCAGCCAGTCCTCGCCTGTCATATGGCTCATATCCTTGACCGTTGTACCGTGGCCGGCCAGCCTTACACCAAGTACACTGAATCCTTTTGCCTGCAGGTATCTGCCCATCAGCAAAAGTTCAGCCGGAACACCGGTAAAGCCATGAATGAGCAGAACGCCCGTCCTGCCTCCGGGCAGGAAAAAAGGCTCTGCTCCCTCCGTGATCATCTCTTACACCCCCTCTGCAAGAAAATTTCCCCTGCTCAAAAGCAGGGGATTTTCCTCAATCAATTCGTCATACGTGCAATCACAATCGTGATGACAGCAAACAGGATGGCAAAGATTACGGTCACGCGTGCTAAAAGTGCGTCCATACCGCGAGCCTTGCTCGAGAATACGGTATCGGCACCGCCGCCCATGCCGCCCATACCAGCGGATTTTGCCTCCTGACCGAGAATCGACGCAATCAGGATGATGCAGACGATGGCATCCAATATCATCAAAATGGTAAGCAAAAGATTGGCCCCCTTAAAATTACATACAAATTACTCTTCTAATCATACCATACAACCCATTCTTTCCGCAATAAAAATGGCTGAAACCTTTTCCTTGAAAGGTTCCAGCCATTCCATGCAAATCGTTGTACGTCGTGTGCTGCATTGTCTGCTTTGTTCATCTTTCGGTTGCCATCAATTCTCCCGCATTGCTGCTGAATCATTTTCAGTCTTCTGTCTCGAAAGAGGAATGCCATTATAGCATTTACTAGAATATTTTGCGGAAAAATAAACGGTATTGTTCTCTGCCTTAGCTACGGTATATGAGCCATGCACCATGTACATATAATCATCACTGCTGTGACGGCTGCGGTCCGGCTTCGGCGTCATCGTATCCAGCCAACCCATAGATACTCCTCCTTTTATTTATTCCAACTCTATTTACATCATATCACATCGTAACATATTTCTCAATAATTTTTAGAAAAAAATTTCGATTTATATACTTATAACATTTATATATGTTCAAAAAATACATTTGTCCATTTATAAAAGAAAAGCCACCGGAGAAAATCTCCGATGGCTTTGCCAAAAGTCAAGACAAACGTTCTGCCAAGACAGAATCCTGTCAGATCTTGTAAACGCGAATCATGTTCGTGTTATTGCCGACACTCGTCTTGCTCTGGAGCTTGATGCCGGACGTGATGATCGTCGTATCGCCGCGTTTAACGAAACCGTCTTTGACGGCTGCGGAAACAGCATTCGTGATCATCTCATCGACATCATGCCACTGCGTGCCGAGAATCGGATATACGCCCCAGCGCAGGTTGAGCTGACGGACGACCTTCTCATGCGGCGTATAAGCAACGATAGCTGCTTTCGGACGGTAGCGGGAAACGATTTTCGTCGTGTAGCCGCTGTCGGTCGGCGTGATGATAGCCGGAACTTCCAGTTCATAAGCCATCTGTACCGTAGCATGAGCAACGGCACGCGTACGGCTCTGGCTGTGCTCGAAGCCGCGCTCAACAAAGAGGTTCTTGTATTCCAGGGATTCTTCCATGCGCAGAGCGATGCGGTTCATCGTCGAAACAGCCTCAATCGGATAGTCACCGGAAGCCGTCTCACCGGAAAGCATGATAGCATCCGTACCATCGAGGATGGCATTGCCGACATCAGAAACTTCTGCACGCGTCGGACGCGGGTTGCGCTCCATGGAATCGAGCATCTGCGTAGCGACGATAACCGGCTTGCCGGCCTTGTTGCACTTGCGGATGATGGATTTCTGAATCAGAGGAACGTCCTCTGCCGGAACCTCTACGCCAAGGTCGCCGCGAGCAACCATGATGCCGTCCGAAACCTCGAGGATGGCATCGAAGTTCTTAACGCCTTCGAGGTTCTCGATCTTCGGCAGAATCTCCATGTGGCCGCCGTGCTCTTCGATAAGTTTGCGGATAGCGAGAACGTCCTCAGGACGCTGGATGAAGGAAGCAGCGACAAAGTCCATGTCCTGCTCGCAGCCAAAGACGATATCCTTCGCATCCTGCTCGGAGATTGGCGGCAGGCCGAGGGAGACGCCCGGAGCAGCAACGCGTTTCTTCGTGCTCATCTTGCCGCTGTTCTGAATCGTCGTGATGATGTCCTTGCCACGGATCTCGTCAACCTTCAGTGCGACGAGGCCGTCGGAGAGGAGCAGCGTATCGCCCGGCTTTACTTCCGTGTAAAGGCCCTTATGGTTGACCGATACATGCGTCTCATCGCCCGGGATATCCTCATACGTCAGCGTGAACTTGTTGCCCTTTTCGAGCATAACCTTGCCATCTTTGAACTCGCCAAGACGCATCTCTGGTCCCTTCGTGTCGAGGATCAGGGAAATGACTTTGCCAGCTTTCTTAGCCGCTTCACGTACCATGTTGATGCGGTTCAGATGCTCTGCATGGTCACCATGGGAGAAGTTGAAACGTGCACAGTTCATACCATTTGCGATCAAGGCATCAACTACGCCCGGTCTCTCCGTAGCAGGACCCTGCGTGCAGATAATTTTCGTCTTCTTTAACATGTGTTAATCCCCACCTATTCTTTTTACATTACCCTACTATATTTAGACGGATACAGCCGCGCACCGATTCGCAGCGGCATCCTGTCCCGGCCTGAACAAAACGAGGAAAATTCCTCTGTACAGTTTTATTCTACACTGTTTAGGCGGATAAGTAAAACCATTTCCACCAAATTCTCCTAAAATAAATTTATTCTGAAAAGTCATCGTCATAATCACAATTTATTAATCAGAGTTGGCTCTTTCCTGTCTGTCATCTGTACGAATTCGAAAGAAAAAAGAACTGCCGCAAAGCAGCAGTTCTTCTCAGCAAGCGGCCTCTCAGCCTCTTGGATTCTTCTTAATATAGTCGATGATGAGATCCGCAGCATCTTCGAGGGACAGATGCGACGTATTGATCATGAGATCATAGTGCTGCGGAGCACCCCAGGTCTGGCCCGTGTAGAACTCATAATACTGTTTGCGGCGTTTCTCTTCCTTGTTGAGGTCTTCAAGCGATGCGCCGTTGTAATCCGTCTTAGCACGCTCTTTGCGGAATTCATCGTCTGCATAGATGAAGAACGAATAGCAGTCCGGATTGTCTCTGAGGATATAGTCTGCGCAGCGGCCGAGGAAAACGGCGCTTTCTTTTTTGGCAACACCGAGGATGACCTTTGCCTGCTCGATGTACATGCGGTTGTGGCGCGAAACACGCTCGTAGCCGTAATCACCGAGATTGCCCATGCAGTTGGACGGCGTGTTGTAAGAAAGCTCTACGGCTTCCTCTGGGTCCATGCCGCCATCGATGTTGTCAGCAGCCATCTCGACAACCTTCTTGTCATAACGGCGTACACCGAGTTTCTCTGCGACGATTTTGGAGACCTCACGGCCGCCGCTGCCGAACTGACGCGAAATTGCAATCAACGTATGTTTTTCCATATAGCGTTCCTCCATATACACAATGAATATACTATCAAAATTTCCCTGATTTCCTTATTTCATACTTACAATATACTACACTGTTTCCAAAAATTCCACTGCCTTCTAGCCCAAAATCAGCAGATTTGTTAAAATAGAAGTAAGAAATTCACAACACGCAGAAAATCCGCCCATTGCGGCAATATGCTGACAAATTCAGCAGGCCTGGCCTGCAGGCGGGGTCTGCCGCCAATGAACCACCGATAATTAGAAAGGAAGGGGTTTCATGGCCTTCATTCCAGAAAAATATACTTCTGTATTCACAAAAGAAAACATGCCGCGGCTTGTGACATTTTACCATGCCAAAACACCGTATACTTCCATGCCGCGCACCATGCACCGCCATCAGGATGTAGCCGAATTCATCCTGATTACGGAAGGCAGCGGCATTCACATCATCGATGGACAGCGCTACTTCACAGAAAAAGGCGACCTGCTGCTGATTGGCGAAAATGTCATGCACGATGAATCTTCACCGGCCAACCGCAATCTTTCGATTTATTCCGGTGCTGTCCGCGGCCTGCAGCTCCCGCCCCTGCCTGCAGGACAGTTCCTAAAAAAAGGCATGCTGCCTGTACAAAAAACAGATTGCCTCTTTCCTTATTTCTGCCAGCTGCTCGAGCTCATGCAGCGCTGTGCTTTGGGAAAAGGTTTTCATCCGGAAGAAAGCATCAATCACCTGCTCTGTTCGTTCCTGCTGCTTATTATGGAGCTCACGAAGCAAAGCGTTGTACTGCCGCCCGAGGAACATAATCTCATGGACGCTGTGCGCAGTCATCTCGATGCACATTACGATGAAAACATCTCACTCGACGAGCTCGCCCGCAAGTTTCACATCAGCACCTATCATCTTGCCCATGCCTTCAAGGCATCCAGCGGCTACGCGCCGCTGCAGTACATCACGCGCCGACGCATCGGCGAAGCCCAGACTCTCCTCATCGATACCTCGCTGCCAATTACGGAAATCGCCATCCGCACGGGCTATAACAGCTCCAGTTATTTCAACAAAGCCTTCCATAAAATCACGAACATGTCACCGCGCGATTACCGCAAGGCCTATCGCAAAATCTGATTTTCAGTCAACTAATCAAAAAAATGCCGTTCTAAAAAGAGCGGCATTTTCTGTACAGCAGTCAGGATATTTTTGGGTTTGCAGGGTATAACTTAGTACTTGACCCAGACGGAGCCTTTCTTTGCGGATTCTACGCACTTTTCAACCCACTTGACGCCTTCGGCACCGGCATGGACATCCGGATACCAGAAGTCGACTTTCTCTCCCTTATTGGCCTTTTCCATGGCGATGGCAAAGCGGCGGTAGAGATTCGACCATGCATCGAACAGACCTTCCGTGTGGCCGCCGCTGATGCGGTCTTCTGCTCGTGCCGACGGATAGAGGTAAGCACCGCCGCGCTCGAGAATGCGGACAGGCTCGCCCTCAATCTCATACGTCAGCTGATTCGGGCGTTCATCGTACCATTCGACAGAAGCCTTCGAGCCGACGATGCGGACTTTCTGGCCGTGCAGCGCGCCGCAGTTGATGGCAGAAGCCCAGCAGGTGGCCTGTGCGCCGCCCTTGAGGTTCATGATAACAAAGGCATTGTCCTCGAGTTTGCGCGTCGGGATAAAGGATTTCGTCGTGCACATGAGGTTCTCGATTTCAAAATCCGGTACCATCGTCTCAGCAAGGAACAGCGGATGCGTGCCAACGTCACCGAGGACAAAGGATGGGCCGGCCTTAGCAGGGTCCATGCGCCAGCGGGCTGCGGAGTTCGTCTCCTCGACCGGCGTGTTGTAAGCGCCAAACGGGAACTGCATCTTGATGAGGCGGATTTCACCGAGGTCGCCGTGAATGACCATCTGGCGGGCCTGCTCGATAAGCTGATGGCCGGAATAGCCATACGTTACGCCGACAACGAGGCCTTTGCTGTCAGCGAGGTGAACGAGCTCTTCAGCCTGCTCCGTCGTGAAGCACAGCGGTTTTTCACAAACAGCATGGAAGCCGGCTTCGAGTACAGCCTTGCAGACTTCATAATGCAGGCCGTTCGGTACGGCAATCGTCACAGCTTCAATGCGGTCATCGGCGCTGCGTTTTGCTTCTTCTGCCAGCATCGTCTTGTAATCCGGATAGCAGCGTTCCGGAGCCACACCAAGCTGAATGCCGAAATCTTTGCCGCGTTCCGGATTGATATCGAAAGCACCGGCAACGAGCTCAAACGAACGGTCACGCAGGGCGGCACTTCTGTGGATATAGCCGATCTGGCTGCCGCGGCCGCCGCCAACCATAGCCCAACGAATCGGATGATCGAGTACTTTTTCACCGTTAATCATGATAAACGCTCCTTTTTCTTTTATCTTTGTCTTTTCTAAAACCCATCCCAAATGATTTGTATATTTTATGGATATTTCTGAACTTCTTTATTCAAAGCCGAGACTGTGCAGGTAGTCGCAGCTGGCCTTGACATCACGCAGGCTCGTCGCCACGTTGCGCGGGTCGCGCTCCTGCTCGACCGTGATATAACCGTTGTAATGAATCTCTTCGGTCAGTACCTTGTAAATGGCCGGATAATCGAGTATGCCCGTGCCGATTGGACACATCGAACCTTTGCCGCAGCCCTCGAAGAAACGGATGTGCTCGGAGAGGACCTCTTTATAAACCTTCTCGTTGATATCCTTGAAATGAACGTAATCGAGACGGTCTGCGTACTTGCGCAGCCATTCTACAGGGTCCATGCCCGAATAGCGCAGATGGCCTGTGTCAAGGCAAAGCCCCGCCGTTTCCTTCGGGATATCGCGCATTAATTTGTCGATCTCGTCGGCAAATTCAATGTAGCCGCCGGCATGCGGATGAACGACAGCGCGGACGCCCCACGAAGCGGCCTTTTCGGCAATGCCCTTGATGTGGTTCATCATGCGCGCCCAGTCTTCATCGCTGAGGCGCGGTGCCCTGTCGCTGTGACCGGCATTGTAGTCGCGCTCATCGTGGCCCCAGTCCATGACAGTGAGATACGGTGCCGGATAACGCTGGCCGGGTTCCGTTGGCAGCTTTGGCAGCTTCGTGATGATGCCGCAGATATCATCGACCTGATGCAGGACATTCTCATAATTGTTTTCGTCCAGCAGATTATCGAAGATCGTGCCAGCCACAATGCCGATGTGATTCTTCTCGAGCTCTTTGCTCACGACATCGATATCGAGCGGCAGATAGCCATACGGCCCAAGCTCAATGGCCTTATAGCCGGCCTGTCCTGCTTCGTAGAGGACCTTCTGCCAGGGCGGCAGATAAGGATTCTTGACGTCATCGACGCCCCAGCAGCACGGAGCACCTGTAATATGGATTGCCATGAAAAATTCCTCCCCTGATCTTTTTATTTGCTTCCCAAGTTTTGCTTGACCTTGTTTGTTCGTCTTGCTTGACCTTACGCTGTCATTATACGTCGAAATATGCCTGATTAATTCCACCATGTTGTCTTTCTTTCTGGCAAAACAGGCCTGTCCACATGAAGAAATGGTACAATCTTGTCCAGCTTCCTTATTATTCTTTTTTATTATTTCTCGTCAAAAAAATTTTTAAAAATTTTTTTCAGAGCAAACTTGCACAATCCTGCTGTTTCCGCTTCTTTTGTCAGCCACTGCTGAAAAATACTTGTACAATCCTGCTAAAACCGCGCCATTTCTAGGGTCACAGCATAGTCTGAACATTCTTGACAACGCCTTTTTATCATGGTATTTTATAAGCACAGCAAGAAAACAGCGCTGAACAAAAAATAATCATGCTGTCCGTACATATTGTTTCTTATCGTTTACAATCTGGAGGGTTTATCATGAAAATTGCATTTGATGTCGACGTACTGTCGAAACAGATGAGCATCAACGATCTCGTTCATCAGGTTGCCGACTGGGGCTATAAATACATCGAGCAGTCCCCGCATCCGCGCATCAATCCGTTCTATAAACACCCGCTGTTCTCCAAGGAATGCGAGGAAGAATACCGCAAAGCCCTCAAGGAGACGGGCGTCGAGATTTCCTCGTTCATCTGCGTTTACCGCTGGTCCGGTCCGACCGAAGAACAGCGCAAGATGGCCGTCGCCAACTGGAAAAAGATGATTCAGATTGCCGTCAACATGGGCGTGCCGGTCATCAACACGGAGCTCTCGGGCGACCCGAATCAGCAGGAAATCTGCAACGGCATGTGGTTCCGCTCCATGGAAGAGCTGCTGCCGATCATCGAGCGCGAAGGCCTGCGCGTTGAGATTCAGTCGCATCCATATGACTTCTGCGAGCTCAATGACGAGACCTGCGACATGGTCAAGTCCTTCCGCTCCAAGAACCTCGGCTACGTTTACGCCTCCCCGCACGGCTTCTTCTACGACCAGGGCAAGGGCGATGTCCGCCACATGCTCAAATACGCCGGCGACGAACTCACGCACGTACTCTTTGCCGATACGTACAACCAGACGCTCGACTGCCGCTACATCCTGAACCCACCGTCCCTGAATCAGCGCGGCCGCGAGGATGTCTCCGTCCATCAGCATCTGAACCTCGGCATGGGCGATGTCGACTTTGACGGCATCTTCGAGACCCTGCGCGAGATGGATTTTGCCAACAAGCAGCTCAAACCGGACGCTCCGAAAGTCGGCGGCGACAACATCGCCTGCGTCTCCATCTTCGGTTTCCCGGAGAAGATGAATGAATGGGCACCGCAGGCCCGCGAGCGCATCGAAAACGAACTGCTCAAAAAATAAAACCTTACCTTTATTCCTATATTCCTATCACTTCACTGTTCCAGCGAATCCCCATATGTGCAAAAAAATTCCAGCCTGAAAAGGCTGGAATTTTTTGCTTATATCCCACTTATATTTTATTTTAGAAGGAAACTTACATTCTGTGTCTGCGGTACTGGCAATAGCCGAACCAAAGCACCAAAAGCCAGATGGGCAGGAACAGCACGGCGAGCTGCATGTCAGGAATCTGCGTCATGAAAAAGATGACGCCGGCCAGGAACACGAGAGACAGATAATTCGCCCATGGATAGAGGATGGCCTTGAACTTCGTATCTTTGTGATGCAGGCGGCAGTAAGCGCGGAACTTCAAATGCGTCACGCAGATGACGACCCAGCTGATGACAGCGGCACACGTCGCAATCATCATGAGGTACATGAAGACATGGCCCTGCAGGAAATAATTGAGTGCGACGACGATGAGTGTAATGCCCGAGGAAACGAGGATGCCGCGCACCGGCACGCCGTGCTTCGAGAGCTTGCGGAAAAAGGCCGGGGCCTCGCCCGTGCCCGCAAGGCCGTAGAGCATGCGGCTGTTGCTGTAAATCGCGGAATTGTAGACCGATACGGCTGCCGTCAGCACGACAAAATTGAGGATATGCGCAGCCGCCGGAATGCCGACGTTATTGAAGATCTGCACGAAGGGGCTTGCCTCCATGCCGACCTTGTTCCACGGCCAGAGGGCCATGAGCACGACCATCGTGCCGACGTAGAAAATCAGAATGCGCCAAATGACCTGATTGATGGCGCGCGGAATCGTGCGGTCAGGGTCTTCCGCCTCACCGGCCGTGATGCCGATGAGCTCAATGCCGCCAAACGAGAACATGACAACGGCAATCGAAAGCGCGAGGCCCCAGAGGCCATTCGGCATAAAGCCGCCATTGGACCAGATGTTGCTGAAATTCTCCGGAAACGGCTGCCCGTTCGTGAAGAGCAGGCCGAGGCCTAAGAGAATCATGCTGACAATCGCGGCAATCTTGATGAGAGCCATCCAAAATTCCGCTTCGCCGTATGCCTTGACATTGACGAGATTGAGCGCCGTGATGGCCACGAGGCAGACGAGCGACGAAATCCACTGCGGCAGGTCAGGAAACCAGAAATTCATATAAATGCCGACGGCCGTAAGCTCTGCCATAGAGACGAGCACGTAATTGAACCAATAATTCCAGCCCGAGAGAAATCCCGGGAAACGCCCCCAGTACTTTGTCGCATAATGACTGAACGAGCCCGATACCGGCTCATCGACGGCCATCTCTCCGAGCATGCGCATAATGAGAAAAATCACGATGCCGCCAATCAGATACGCGAGCATGACGGCAGGACCCGCGAGAGCAATCGTCGAAGCCGAGCCGTAAAAGAGCCCCGTACCGATGGCGCCGCCCAAGGCAATCATCTGCAGATGACGGTTCTTGAGGCCGCGCTTCATCTTTGTATTTTCCATTTTTATCATCTCCCAGAAAAACAAATATGTTCTCATTATACCATCATCTGTACTGGATTGACAGGTTTACAAAAAATAAGCGAAGCCCTGTGTAGACTTCGCTTATTTGCATTACGTATATGAACTTATGTCGTTACGATGTTCTCATTTGCGGCGATAGACGATATTGCTGCGCATGAGGTATTCAAACGGCAGGCTCAAACAGTGAACAAGACGCGAGAACGGGAAGACAATGGCCACCATCATCCACGTGAACATGTGGAACTGGAAGATAGCCGGCACGTCCTTCATCAGGCTCACATCAGGAGACAGCATGAGCACGGAGCGGAACCACGGCGAGATACTCTCGCGGTAGTCAAAGCCCGCTGAAATGTTCATGACCGTAGCCGTCGTGCCCGAAACGATGGCAAGCAGCAGCAAAAGATAAAGCAGCTTGTCTGTCGCGCTCGTATTGACCTGCATACGGGCACTGCCAAAGAAGCGGCGCTTCATGAGCCAGAGGAAGCCGCCGAGGAACAGAATGGCCGCAGGAATACCGCCGGCCAGTGAAATCATGTGATACGTCGCTTCGTCCGTACCAGCTGCTTCCGTGACAAATTTCGGTACGAGAATACCGATGAAATGGCCGCCAAACGCCATCAAGAGGCCCAGATGAAAAATCGGGTTCGCCCACTTCAGGCTCTTTTTATCGAGAAATTCACTTGATTTTGTCGTCCAATTGCGCTCCGATACCGTATAGCGGACAATCGTGCCGCCAATCAGAATCGTCAGGGCGATATACGGCAGGACGCCGTAGAAAAATTCATGCATGATATGCCTCCAATCCTGCCGTTTCCGTCAACACGAGGTCCAGAAGAAAAGCATGCGGCAGCTTTGCCTCGATGAAACGCGAGCGCAGAAGCTCGACGCGCGGCTTGATTTTTTCAAGCACGTGGGAAGCCTTTTCTGCCGGCAGTGAAGCTGCGAGCTCCAAAAGGGCCGGCAGATAATCCGGCAGCTGCTTTTCGACATCGAGACCGTTCATCAGGAACAATTCTTTATAATGATGCATTTCTTCCGACTGCTTGCCAAAGTCCGTGCGTTCCTGCGTCGTCAGATAGAGATTCGTATTCTGCGAGAAATCAAAGGAACGCACATAAAGGTCTTCGTATTCCTTGGCTCCGTCCTTTTCCACGAAGTCGAGGAAGTCCGAAAATACGGAAACGGGCTGTTTGGCTTCGATTTCCCGCAAAGCCTTATGGCAGTCAGGGAGTTCCTGCCACCACGCAGCATCGGGATACTCAAAGAGATGGGATGTGAGCATCAGGACTTTCTGATAGTCTTCCATCTTTTTTTCCTTTGCATCGGCCATATCAGCACCCCCCGCCCGGGCAGGTGTAGCAGCCGCCGCCCTGATCTTTGCGCATTTCGCCATGGCTCTTGCCCTGAATGCCTGCAGGGATGTTGAAGCGGTCCTTGTACTTGGCAATACCGAGCAGGCGGAACATCTTTTCGTAGACCTCCGGGGTGAACTCGAGATGTGACGGCAGATCGTCATCCGTCGTCTTGGCACGCATGACATAACGCATATCGAGCAGGCGCTGCAGCGTGCGCGTCATGACAGCCGTATTGCCGGCTGCGAAAATCTCGGCGAGATAGGCAATCGGAATGCGCATCTCATCGGCCTCCGGCAGGTAGCAGTCTGCCTCGACGCGCCGCGTAATCGGCGAAAGGGGCGGTACGTACCAGACCATCGGCAGCGTGCGGAATTCCGGATGCAGAGGCAGGCCAAGCTGCCATTCTTTGACAATCTTATAAACCGGCGAATTCTGCGCAGCCTGCAGCCACTGCTCCGAAATGCCCTCTTTGCGGGCCGAGGCAATGACATCGGGGTCATTCGGGTCCGCGATGACATCGAGCACCTGATGATAAATCTCGCCCTTGTCGCGCGTCGAAGCCGCAGCCACGACCTTATCCATATCGTAGAGCAGCACGCCCATGTAGCGCATACGGCCGACACAGGTATCCGAGCAAATCGTCGGCAGGCCGTTCTCAAGGCGCGGGAAGCAGAAAATGCATTTCTCGGCCTTATTCGTCTTCCAATTGAAATAAACCTTCTTGTACGGGCAGGCCGGTACACAGTGACGCCAGCCGCGGCAGCCGTCCTGCGAGACGAGCACGACACCGTCTTCTTCGCGCTTGTAGATGGCGCCGGATGGGCAGGCAGCGACGCAGGCCGGATTCAGGCAGTGGTTGCAGAGACGCGGCAGATATTTCATGAAGAGGTCGTGGAACTCCAGCATGACATCGCCGGCCATATTCTTGAGGTTGACGTCCTTGCGGGCCGATTCGCCATTGGCAAGGTCGTCTTCCCAGTTCGGGCCCCATTTGATTTCCATGCGCTTGTTCGTAATCAGCGAACGCGGGCGCGCAATCGGCTGATGGTTGCGGCGCTTCGAATGAATCAGCGTCTCGTAATCATACGTCCAGGGCTCATAGTAATCGTCCATCTCCGGCTGATCCGGATGATAGAAGAGCTTCAGGAGACGTTCCGGCTTCGAGCCCGTGCGCAGCGAAAGCTTGCCGTCCTTGCCGAGTTTCCAGCCGCCCTTCCATTTTTCCTGGTCTTCCCAGTTTTTCGGATAGCCGATGCCCGGCTTCGTCTCTACATTATTGAAATACATGTATTCCGCGCCTTCGCGGTTGGTCCAGACATTCTTGCAAGTGATGGAGCACGTATGGCAGCCAAGACACTTATCAAGATTTAAGACCATGGAAACTTGTGCTTTAATCTTCAAGCCAGTCAACCTCCCCCTGCATCTTGCGCACGACAACGTACATATCGCGCTGGTTGCCCGTTGGTCCGTAATAATTGAAGCCATAGCTGAGCTGGCCATAGCCGCCGATCATATGTGTCGGTTTCATGTGGATGCGCGTCGGCGTATTGTGCGTGCCGCTGCGCGTGCCCGTGATCTTCGAGGCCGGCACATTGATGTGGCGGTCCTGGGCATGGTGCATGAAGACCGTGCCCTGCGGGATGCGCGGCGAAACAGCGACACGCGACGTGACAACGCCGTTATGGTTGTAAAGTTCAATCCAGTCATTGTCGCGCACGCCGATTTCCTGTGCATCCTTCTCGCTCATCCAGACCGTCTGGCCGCCGCGGAACAGCGTCAAAAGCTGCTGGCTGTCAAAGTACATGGAATGCGTCGACCATTTGTTATGCGGCGTCAAATACTTCAGCGTGATTTCCTTCGCGCCGCCCAAAAGATTCTTAATCGGACGGTAGTCGAGGATCGGCTTAAACGTCGCCATGGTCTCGCCGTATTCGCGAATCATCTGATGGTCGAGATAGAAGGACTGACGGCCCGTGACCGTGCGGAACGGTACGAGTTCTTCGATATTCGTCGTAAACGGCGTATAGCGGCGGCCCTGATTGCTGCCCGTGAACGTCGGCGACGTGATTGTCTCCTTCGGCTGTGCGGCAATCTCGTCGAACGTAAAACGCTCGCTCTCGCGGTCCTTGGCAAGATGCTCGAGATTGGTAAGGCCTGTTTTTTCATCAAGACTCTTGAAAGCCTTGACTGCGACCTTGCCGTTCGTTGTCGTCGAAAGACCCATAACGGCCTCAACGGCCTGACGTGCGTCGTAAATCGACGGCATGCCGTAGGAAATGTAGTCCTTGTTCTCGATGACACCGTTGCGGCGGCGAATTTCCTCGTATTCAGCCGAAGAATCCCAGGTCATCGCAAGCGAGCCCATCTTCTTCGAGACATTCGGTCCGAGGGCAATCCACTTCTCATACGTCTTCGTGTAGTCGCGCGTTACGGGTACGAGGCCCGGCATCGTCTTGCCCGGAATTGGCTCACATTCGCCCTTGCTCCAGTCGCGAATGATGCCCTCAGGCTGTGCCGTCTCGCCCTCGCTGTCGTGGCCGATTGGCACGGCGACGATATCTTCATACGGCTTGAGATTGGCCTCTTTTGCTACTTTTGAGACAGCTCCCGCGAGCGTGCGGAACACATCCCAGTCGCTCTTGGCTTCCCAGAGCGGATTGACTGCCGCTTGGAACGGATGCACAAACGGATGCATATCCGTCGAGGAGATATCATCTTTCTCGTACCATGTAGCCGTTGGCAGCACAACGTCGGAGTAAAGAGCCGTACCAGCCATGCGGAAGTCGATGTCGATGAGCAGGTCAAGCTTGCCCTCAGCAGCGCCGCCCGGCTTTTTGAGTTCTTCCTGTTCACGCCATTTGATTTCCGTCGGACGCGTCGGGCCTTCCTCTTCGGCAAACACCGTATGCTCTGTACCGAGCAGATATTTATTGAAGAAATCGTTGCCCTTCGCGGAAGAGCCTAAGAGATTGGCCGTCCAAACAAAGAGATTGCGCGGGAAATTCTCCGGTGCATCCGGGTCCTCCGCCGCAAAGTGCAGGCTCTTGTCCTTGAGGGACTGTACGACGTACTTCTTAACGTCCATCCCCTGTTTCTTTGCCTCATCCGTCAGCTGCTGGCCGCCCTTATGGAAGGTCGGGTACGATGGCAGCCAGCCGAGGCGGGCAGCCATGACGTTGTAGTCAGCCGCATGGCGGTAGCGCGGTTTTTCCATCGGCGAAACGAGATCCTGCATATCGATCTCGTCGCTGCGCCACTGGTCCGTCGCAAAATAATAGAAGGAAGTCGAATTCTGCAGACGCGGCGGAGCCTGCCAGTCCGTAGCCGTCATGACGCGGGCCCAGCCCTCTGCCGGACGCAGTTTTTCCTGGCCGACATAATGAGCCCAGCCGCCGCCGTTGCGGCCCTCAGAACCCGTAAAGAGCAGCAGGTTCAAAATGGTGCGGTAGACGATATCGGCATGGAACCAGTGGTTAATGCCGCCGCCCATGATGACCATCGTTTTGCCCTTTGTCTTGATGGCATTGTCGGCAAATTCACGGGCCGTATGGATGCAGGTCTCAGCCGGCACACCCGTGTATTTTTCCTGCCATTTCGGCGTATACGGCACATCGTCTTCATAAGAGGATGCGCATTCGCCGCCGAGGCCGCGGTCAATGGCGTAATTGGCAAGCGTCAGATCGTAAACCGTCGTGACGAGGACTTCGCCATCCTTCGTCTTGATGCGTTTTGCCGGCACACTGCGGTGGATGATGCGCTCCTCGCGCTCATTGCCGAAATACGGGAACTCGACTTCGACGATTTCATCGAATTTGCCGAATACCGAAAGCTGCGGCACGATTTTCTCGCCCGTATCGCGGTCTTCCTCGCGCAGATTCCATTTCTTGTTGTTGTCCCAGCGGTCGCCCATCGTGCCGTTCGGAACGACGAGTTTGCCCGTGAGCTCATCGATGACATAGTGCTTGAATTCCGCGTGTTTGTCATCGCGGCCCATGTCTTTGCCGTTAAGGAAACGGCCCGACTCATAGCTGCCGTCCTTGCGCGCGTCAAGGCGTACGAGGAACGGGAAATCCGTGTAATGGCGCGTGTATTCCGTGAAGAACTCGGCAGGCTCGCCCCAATAATACTCGTTGAGGATGACATGGCCCATAGCCATGGCAAACGCTGCATCGCTGCCGACTTTCAAAGAAATCCACGTATCCGCCACGGTCGTCGATTCGGCATAGTCCGGTGCAATCGAGACGACCTTCGTGCCCTTATAGCGTGCTTCCGTAAGGAAATGGGCGTCCGGCGTACGCGTCAGCGGCACGTTCGAACCCCACGTGATGATGTAGCCGGCATTGAACCAGTCCGAGGATTCCGGCACATCCGTCTGGTCGCCCCAAATCTGCGGGCTTGCCGGCGGCAGGTCGGCATACCAGTCGTAGAAAGACAGAGCTGCGCCGCCCATGAGCTGCATGAAGCGCGCACCGGCCGCATACGACATCATCGACTTGGCCGGAATGACGGCAAACGCGAAGTTGCGGTCCGGGCCGTATTTCGTAGCCGTGTGCAGCAGCGAAGAAGCGACGAGTTCCGATACTTCATCCCAGCTCGAGCGCACAAAGCCGCCCTTGCCGCGTGCTTCCTTATACTGCTTCGTCTTGGCGGGGTCATTGGCGATGCTCTGCCAGGCTTCAAGAGCCGTCTTGTGCTCCTTGCGGGCCTTGCGCCAGAGATTTGCCAGCTCGCCGCGCAGATACGGATACTTGATGCGGTGCGGGCTGTAGAGATACCACGAGAACGTCGAACCGCGGGGGCAGCCGCGCGGCTCAAAGTCCGGCATGTCAGGACCCGTCTCCGGGTAATTGTGTTCCTGATTTTCCCAAGCTACGAGACCGTTCTTGACATAAATATTCCAGCAGCACGAACCCGTGCAGTTGACGCCATGCGTCGAATGCACGCATTTGTCAAAAGACCAGCGGTTGCGGTAGGTATCTTCCCATTCGCGGCCGCCTTCAAAAAATTCCTGATGTCCCGTCGCCGATTTTTCCACCGGGATGAGATGCTTCCATTTTTTAAAGATATTGCTCACGTCATCACCCTCCTGTTGTATCTCATTTTATCTTATTCTTTCTCCCACTCATGTGATAAACATCACTGTATCTACTTTTCAGCAAAAAAATATCTGCTGAGGTGATTTTCAGCAGATATTTCTTCGTGTTTCAGTTTATTTTACTCGATGTTGCAGATTTCCCTGCCGCAATTCTCACACTGAATGGCCTGTTTGAGATAATC
Organism: Mitsuokella apri; assembly: GCF_051886055.1. Taxonomy (NCBI): domain Bacteria; kingdom Bacillati; phylum Bacillota; class Negativicutes; order Selenomonadales; family Selenomonadaceae; genus Mitsuokella; species Mitsuokella apri. The sequence continues at coordinate 193,642 of NZ_JBJEXT010000070.1, forward strand.
GATGTCCTTGATGAAGATCAGATGACCACGGTATTCAATGATATCGGCTCGCCGCAGCTCGCTGAGCATGCGGTTGAGGCTTTCGCGGGCCGTGGCGGAGTAATTGGCAAGTTCCTGATTCGTCAGCGGCACGGAAATGAGGATGCCGCCGTCCGTCTCCTTGCCATAGCTGTTTGCCAGGCGGATGAGCGTGGAGTAGAGAGCTCCTTTCTTGCCGTAGAGCAGCAGGTCACGGAATTTCGAATGCTGCTTGCGCATATGCGCCCCCATGACCTTCAGAAGATTGATCGCCAAAGCCGGTTTCTTCTCGAGATAGCTCTGCAGCACAGGGAATTCAATGGCATAGACCTCGGCGGCACTCTGCGCCACGGCATTGAAGATGTACACCGGCTTTTTCTCGTAAAGCGGCAGTTCGCCAATGAGACTGCCGCGCGACGCAAGGCGCAGCGACAGCACGCGGCCCGACATCGCGTATTTCGTGATGAAAATCTGTCCTGACCGCACAATATAGAAATAACGCGCCGTATCGCCCTCATGAAAGAGGTACTCGCCATCGTGCAGCATGATGACCTTGCCCGGAATCTCATAAAAATGGCGCACCAATGACTCCATCTTTTCCTGATTTTTTGTCTTGCTTTCTTCCATACCAACGACAGCCCCTTTTCTTCAAATGATATAAATCAACGCTACAATCTGCACTTTCTGATGCTGTAATCCATCTGTTGTATATCTTTCATACAACACTAGTTATATATATTCTTGTTAAAATACAACGTTCCTGCTTAGCATACGGTAAAGTTTTAATCCATGCCGTGATATTTGTTACAAACGGCGTGATTTTTTTTACAGATTATTTGAGGTATCTCCTCTATAATGTGACAAAGAGCTTATCGTTTTTTATTGCTTATTTGTGATGTTTATGATTCGATACTAAAGGAGAGTTAACATGGCAGAAACATCCGTACTCAAGAAACTGGGTCCCAATCCCACGCGCAAAGAAATTCTGGCGAACTGGCAGCCGGAGGACACGGCCTTCTGGGAAAAGTTTGGCAAGAAGATTGCCAAGGAAAACCTCTATACCTCGACCTGGGCACTCGTCCTTTCCTTCGTAGTCTGGACGCTCTGGGCCACGATTGCCGCGAAGCTCAACGCCGTCGGCTTCAATTTCTCGGCTGACCAGCTCTTCACGCTTGCAGCCCTGCCGGGCCTTGTCGGTGCAACGGGCCGCCTTTTCTACACGTATCTGCCGGGCCTCATCGGCGGCCGCAACTCGGCTTTCATCACGACGGCCCTGCTGCTCTTCCCGCTCTTCGGTCTCGGCCGTGCCCTGCAGGACCCGACGACGTCCTATGATACGTTCGTCATCCTCGTCTCGTTCATCGGCATCGCCGGCGCCAACTTCTCCGCTTCGATGGCCAACATCGGCTTTTTCTTCCCGATGCGTGAAAAAGGCCTGGCCCTCGGCATCAATGCCGGCGTCGGCAACCTCGGTGTTTCGCTGATTTACCTCACGGCTCCGCTGCTGCTCGGCTGGAACCTTTCCGGTCTCTTCGGCCCCGGCGTCAACGGCCTTTACGTGCAGAACGTCTGCTACTTCTGGATCATCCCAACGGCTTTGACGCTCGTACTCATCTGGAAATTCATGGATAACCTGCCGATGCCAAAGCCGAACCCGAAAGCCATGTTCTCGATTTTCGGCAATAAGCACACGTGGCTCATGTGCTGGATTTACACCTGCGGCTTCGGTTCCTTCATCGGCTTCTCGGCAGCCCTTGGCCTGCTCGTTTCCAAAGAATTCCCGGAAGTCTCGTTCTCGATGGCTGCCTTCCTCGGACCGTTCATCGGCGCCGGCATCCGTCCGGTCGGCGGCTGGCTCTCCGATAAAATCAACTGCGGCTCCCGCGTCACGCTTATTTCCCTCGTTATCATGGTCATCGCGGCTGTCGTCAGCCTGCTCGGCCTGCAGGCCCACAATTTCGTCATGTTCTTTGCTTCGTTCCTGCTGCTGTTCCTGACGACGGGCTTTGTCAACGGCGCCTCGTTCCGCATGATTCCGTACATCTTCAAGGATGGCGGCAAGTCTTCGCTCGTCACGGGCTTCACGGCTGCCATTGCCGCTTACGGCGCTTTCCTGATTCCGAAACTCTTCGGCTGGTCGTATGCTGCTTACGGCAATGTTTACATGGCGTTCTACATCCTGATTGCCTTCATGGTCAGCACGATTGTCATCACGTGGTACTTCTACGACCGCAAAGGCTCGGGCATCAAGTGCTGATTGCCACATATTTATCCCCTAAAATATGATAAAATAAAGTCAGGCCGCTTGGCCTGACTTTTTCATAATGATGATACAAACGAAAAGGATGATTTTATGACATATACAAACGGACTCACGCATTTTGACCAGCACGGACAGGCCATCATGGTCGATGTCAGCGAAAAGAAAGAGACAAGCCGCACGGCTGTCGCTTCTGGGCGCATCCGCGTCAATGAAGCCGTTTATAAGGCCATCGAAGAAGGCACGGCCAAGAAGGGCGATGTACTCGGCACGGCACGCATCGCCGGCATCATGGCCGCTAAAAATACAAGCTCGGTCATTCCGCTCTGCCACCCCCTGCCGATTGCAAAATGCAGCGTCGATTTCACCATGCTGCCGGAAGAATCCGCCGTTGAAGCACGTGCGACGGTCAAAGTCACGGGGCAGACAGGTGTTGAGATGGAAGCGCTCCATGCCGTCAGCGTAGCTTTGCTGACCGTTTACGACATGTGCAAAGCCCTTGACAAAGGCATGGAAATCGAGTACATCCATCTCGAAAAGAAATCCGGCGGCAAAAGCGGCACCTACATTCGCCCGGAAGAAGCAGCGAAAAAATAAAAGAACAACCCAACAAATGGAGTGATTCTTCCAACAAGATTGGATTGCCCTTTCGTTCAAAACGCTATATGATTAAAGACAGATGGATTGATTGAGTTGACACGTCAACTCCCCCCTCATCCATCTCCCCTTATATTTTTCCCTCATTCGAGTCGGCATGCGATGTGCAGGCTCTCTTTTTTTACCCATTTTTCGGCTGCTGACGTTTCTGGCGCTGGCTCTCAAGGAAATGCTTGCGGTAATCGGCAGGGCCCATGCCATATGCCTTGCGAAAAATGCGGTTCAGCGAGTCGCTTTTTTCGTAGCCGCACGAAGCCGCGATGCTTGCAATCGAAAGTTTTGTGCTCTCAAGCAGGTATTTGGCCCGCGTCATGCGGCAGGTCTGGATATAATTCTGCAGCGTCATGCCCGTCTTGCTGCGGAACAGGCTGCTTAAATAACTGCGGTTTAGGTTCATCGTTGCGGCGATATCAGCCGTATTCATATGCTCATGCAGATGATGACGCACATATTCCATGACGTGGACAACATACGAATTGCCGCTTACAGGCAGCTGATGGGCCTGCCCTTCCTCACTCAATATGGCAATAAAGCGGTAAAGGCTGCTCAAACGGTAATAATGATCCGACGAGGTCTGCTGGCGGTGATTCAGCATTTCGTGAACACAGTCCACGAGCAGCTCCGGCCGGCTGCATTCAAAAATCGGATTCTTCTGCGAAAGCCCGAGTTCGCTGAGAAGATACTCCATCTCCTCTCCGGCTGCGCCGACCCAGATATAGCTCCAGGGCTCCTCTTCATCACTGCAGTAAGTTGTCTCATAGTCCGGTGCAATCAAAAAGCCCTGCCCTGCATGCAGCTCGTACGTCATGCCATTGACCTGAAATGTTCCCCTGCCTTTGAGGATGTAATGCAAAAGATAATACGACCGCACGCCGGGTCCATAAGTTTGTCCAGGCTCCGTTTCCAATTCGCCAATAGTCGTCAGATAAAGCCGGCTGGCCTCTTCATCCGGCACATCCATAAATTTGACTTTTTCCATACACTTCATCTCTAAAAACATAATTCATAACGATTCTATATATAGATTTAATTCTACCATAACAGAAAACCTCCTGCAAAACGCCATAGTATATATACACCGCAACAGAACATAAATATGCAAAGAAAACCCTCAACAGGAACTACCTTTGTTGAGAGCTTTGCATATCTATGAACTAAAAAGTCAGCTCACATAAATGAGCTGACTTTTTATGGTATCTATGGGTTGACTTAATTGGGAAAACCAGATTTTAGAGACTGCCCTTCATGACGGCGTTTGTCTTTTCGATGCACTGATGTGCTTTGTCAATCGAGAGACCGAGCGTGCGCATGATCTTATCCGGGTTATGGAAGCCCATGCTGTTCTCGGCAGCGACCCAATCCCAGTACCACTGTGCTTCGCGGACGAGCTGGCGGGATTCGGCGAGTTGTTCATCCGTAGCACCGGCATCCATAGCAGCCTTGATGGTCTTATGGGCCTGTGCAACCGTCTGGCCAGCAATGCGCTGGAGCTTAAAGGTGTTATCGCCAATCGTCTGGACGCGGGCCTTGAGGGTCTCGGCGCTTTCGTCATGGCACTTGAGGCAGGACTCTTCCGTCGTCTTCAGCGGGTTCGTCATCCAATGCGACGTGTACTTCTGGCCGTTTTCTCTCATGTACGGCATATGGCAGTCGACGCAGGTGACACCGGCATCAGCATGAACGCTCGTTGCCCAGGTCTCGAAGTCCGGATGCTGTGCTTTGAGCATCGGGGCCTTGGAGTCTGCATGGATCCAGTCCTGCGTGAAGCCGCCGGCCTGACCGGACTGATAGAACTGATACTCGGATTCGGCATCAAGGCCATTGTCAAACGGATGGTTGACGCGGCCGTCTTCTTTCGTGAAGTAATATTCGTTATGGCACTGTGCGCAGACATAAGCGCGCTTGTCATTGTGCGAAGCGTTGTTCACATCAATGCCGCGGCGGGCCATCGAGTCGATGAAGCCCTGCTGATAGACGCGCAGTTCCATGGTCTCAGGGTCATGGCAGGTCGAGCAGCCGAACCACTGGTCATCTTCAATCGGAGCCATGACTTCTTCGACAGGCTTCGAAGCGTAATCCCAGCCGCTCTGTTTGTAGTAGACATCATACATGTACGAGCTCTTGCAGGTGATGCAGTTGCCCTTCTGGCCCGGCAGGCGTTTCGTGTTCTTGAAATCCTCGCCGGCATACGTATGGCCGCGGTCATCATCGTACTGCAGGGCGAATTTGTAGCCCTTGAAGTTCTCAAGCATCTCCGGCTGCTCGGTCAGGTGAGAATTGCCTTCCTGTGCACCGCCGTATCCGGTCGGCGACGGCGAGGTATCATTGTTCTTCATGAACGAATTGTACTCAAGCGGATAGGCATCCTTGTACGCTTCCTTGCCGAGCTGTTTTTCCTGGGGAATCTTAGCGAGCTTGACACTGTTGTCGTTCGGCGCCGCGACGATGCGGACGACGACAAAGCCAAAGAATACAACGCAGACAGCTATGATTCCCGTCAATATCTTCTGTAGCTTACTCAACTTTTATCCCCCCTTCGAGATGATTCGAACCATGTGCGATACTGCTGTGGCACTTGAGACAGTCACCGCCCGTGTCGAGATTTACCCCGACATCGGCATGGACATTGCCCATCGTCGTCGAATGGCAGCGCAGGCAGTTGTCATTGACGGTCTGTCTGCCCTGAGCCGAAATCTTGATGTGGGCAGGATAGTCACGCAGCACTTCATGATACGTATCGATCATGCCCGTGCGCCCCTTCTCAAACATGTAATGTACGGCGTTGTCGTGCGGCAGGTGGCAGTCCGTGCATTCCAGTGAACGGTGCGAAGACATCGCAAAGGTCGCCTGCTCGCTCTTCATCGCGTGGCATGCACCGCAGAAAGCCGGCGAGCCCGAAAATGCCATGGCAGCTGAGCCTATGCCGCAGACGGCGACGCCAATGACGAAACCGCCGGCCAGGCAGGCCAAGGTATGTTTCTGAAATAATTCCTTGAACTCCACTCTGGTCCCCCTCCTCTCTCTTACTACGCCTTATTTGCTATTATTATATCATCATTAAAACAAAGAAGGCGTTGCCTCAGCAACGCCTTTGTAAATATTATTTATCGTTTCATAAATTTCTGTGAATATTGGCAGATGGTATCGCCGCAAAGCAGCCAAGCGCTGCCGCTACAGCGCCAATCCAGAGCAGATAGATGAACGGCTTCGTGCTGACCGCTGCCGTCACGGCAGTCTGGGATTCTTCCTCAACAGACGGCAGGATCTCGAGACGTGCCTGCGAGTCGTTGCCCGATATGCCCGTCAGGCGGATGCGCTTTTTCCCGTCAAAAATCGGAATCGGCTCAGAAGTGCCGCCATCCGCCGTGGCCAGAATAGTCGGCTGGACATGCTCGACTTTTTCGCCATCCGTGACGGCAATCGACGCCGTCACCAAAAGTTTGCCATCGGGCTGATTCTCCATCGTGACATCGTCATAGCGATAAGCGAAGATATCGCCCATTTCCATGCGCCCTTTCTTGAGAATGAGCTCCATGCGCCCCGTATTTTTAGGCGGCGTCGGCGCGATGTAAATATCGCCCGTGATGGTATGGGCAATGGCCGGCTCGCGCGCGGCGTCCTCGCCGTTTTTATGAAGTTTCGTCAGGGCCTGCACTTCGCTGCCATCGACGAGGTAGCGGTAATACTTGGCCGTGCCGTCATCCGCAAAGGACTGTCCTTCATACTGCACGGTGTAGCCGGCGATGTTTACAGAATCACCAGGCTTGAATTCCTGCGAAAGCGACTGACTGGCGCCGCCCGAGAGCACCATGGCAAAAAGAGCCAGTCCGACGCCTGCATGCGCGATCAGAGCGCCGCCGCGCAGCATCCCTCTCTTCCAGCTGGCAAACGAGGCCCCGAACAGGAACGCCGCAAAGGCAGAGAGGAGCAGCAGGCCGATGCTGCGCACGCCGGCGAGAAACGCCGCAGCCAGGCCGAGTACCAGCAAAATGAGGGCCGGAATCGATTTGGCGCAGGTTTCCTGCCCTCCGTAGCGCCAAAGCCCCGCCACGCCCATAACAAGGCACATGACAATTGCGAGCGGCAGCGTCGTGCGCACGTAAAAATTCGTATCGACCGCTGCCGGACTGCCGACAAGCTGCGTTAAGAGCGGCATCGACATGCCGATAAAGATGATTGCGGCGATAAACGTCAAAATGAGGGCGCCTAAGAGCAGCAGAAATTCGCGGCTCTTATAACTCGTATACATCTGTCCCTGCGGCAGGCTGCCGACTTTCAAGACGAGCAGCAAGAGACCGCCAATGAGCACGATGGCATTGACCACGGCTAAGGTCATGCCGATGCTCGCACCGCTGAAGGAATGCACGGAAAAATCTCCAAGGATGCCGCTGCGCGTCAAAAATGTACCGTAGATGACCAGCGAGAACGTGAAAATCACAGAGAGATGCAGGACGGAAAGCGCTGCCGGACGCTTCTTTGCGACATGCAGCACATGGACAAAGACACCGGCGAGCAGCCACGGCACAAGCGAAGAATTCTCAACAGGGTCCCAGCCCCAATAGCCGCCCCAGCCGAGCACCTTATACGCCCAGTAGCCGCCGACAAAGACACCGGCACCGAGAAAGCCCCAGGCAAGAAGCGCCCATCTGCGGGCCGACTCGAGCCAGACATGCAGGCCGGACTTTTCTAAAAGCGATCCCATGCAGTAAGCAAAAGGCACAGCCAAAAGCGCATAGCCGATAAAGATGATCGGCGGATGTACGGCCATCCACGGGTCCTGCAGCAGAGGATTGAGTCCCACGCCATCCTGCGCCAGTGTTGCCGCGTGTACAAAGGGGCTCTTGGCCAAAACGAGGATGGCCAAAAGAGACTCCAAAATGGCATAAACCATGAGTCCTGCTTTCTGCATCCGGCCTCTGAAACAGAGATAAAGGGAAGCCATGGCATGAATCAGCAGCCACAAGAGCAGGGAACCCTGCTGCCCGGCCCAGAACGCCGAAATCTTATACATCAGCGGCAGTTCCTTGGAAGAGTAGCTCGCGACATAGGAAAACTCAAAGTGATCGCCGAGAATCAGCACCCAGAGAAAGATGGAGGCAATGGCCGCAGCCAGAAAAGACAGGGAAAAACAGATGCGGCCATAACGTACCGCTGTCTTATCTTCCGTGTCCTTCATGGCATAGCCATAGGCCAGCGCCGCCAATAGGGAAAAGAATAACGATGTTGCCAGTGAAATTGTTCCAATCATAGTCTTGACCTCATATACATCCCATATTGTTCCTATTTCTGCTGTTCATACTTCGATGGACATTTGATGAGCAGTTTATCCGACGTGAAAATACCGTCCTGCATTTTGCCGATGGCCACAATGTGATAAGCTTCGTCAAACTGGTCCGGCTTCGTGCCGTGATAACGAACAGGCAAAGTCTCCCCCGTCTCCTCATCCTGCAGGGTAAAGACAAAATCATTGCCCTCCATATGCGGTGCCGGGGCATTTTTGTCGAGCAGCCCCTTGACCTGCACATTTGACGAAGTCGCGGCCTTAGCTTCTTTGATGCCGACGTACGGCGTGACCGAATCGGCAAAGCTCCAGCCGGCGTAGCCGACAAAGGCCAGCAGCAGTACGATGAGAAAAATTTTACGTTTCATGATGCACCTCTTTGGCTTTCACGCATTGACGCAGCGCAGCGATGTAGATAAGCGTCATATCGAGAAGGGAAACCATCAGGACCTTGAACATGATGGGATCCATATCAAGAGAACCGCTGCCATTGATGACAGGCGATGGATGCAGGGAAAAATAAAATCTGGGAATGATGAATACGAGAAAAGGCACGGTCAAAAAGGAAAACAGAGCATAAATTGCCGAAACGCGCGCCCGCCTTTTTTCTTCGGGAACAGCTGCGCGCAGCGTCAGATACGCTGCGTAGATGAGCAGCAGCACGAAAATCGTCGTCTGCCTCGGATCCCAGTTCCAATATGCCCCCCAAGTCAGTTTCGAGAAAAAAGCGCCGCTGACCGTTGCCAGTATGACAAAGATGAGTCCGAGTTTTGCCGATGCCGCACTGACGAGATCGCGGTGCGGGCTTGGCTGCCTCAAATACCCGATTGCGTAGACCGCACTGACGAAAAAGGCCAGCACCGAAATCCAGGCCACAGGAATGTGGAAAAAGGCGATGCGTACGAGTTTGCCAAGCCCCATGGCCGGCGGTACGACGAAAAATACAGCATAGACTGTTCCCGCTGTCAGCAGCAAAATAAACAGCCAGAGCCCCTTCTCATATCCCTTCATCCTCTCAACTCCCTTCTTATATATATCCTATTCGTTCCATCTCGATGGATTCATTCTCCGGATTCAGTCTTCATACCAGAGGAAATCAAACAGCAGCGATGCAGCCACCGTCAAGATGGCATCGTACAGAAGCATGCCCCAAAGATATGAAAGACTTGTCAAACTCCCTGAAAAACATCCTGACGTCAGCACGATGGCCGGCAGAAGAACCGGCAGCATAATGGGCAGCATCAGGATGGATAAAAGGCCATTCTGCACCTTAGCTCCGGTCATCAGGGCCGAGAGCAGCGTACCGGCTATGGCCATGCCATAAGTACCGGCCAGCAGTGTCAGGATGAGAAGAAACGGCGAATAGACATCGCAGTCCATGAGGATGAGGTAAGCAGGCAGAATGAGCAGTCCCAAAACGAACAGCAAAAGTGCCATGAATATGCCCTTGCCAAAGAGCACGGCCTGTGAGCTGCCGTAAATCTGCAGGGCCAAAAGCGTCCCCGACTGCTCTTCATCGGCAAAGCCGCGGCCGGCACCGGCAAGCAGCGAAAAGAACAGGATGACCCAGAGCAGCGCAGCCAGAAGACGCGGCGAAAGCCTGTCGCCCTGCAGAAGCAGGCTGACACAGGCCAGCGTCGTCAAAGCAAACATCATGACGACGAGCCATGATGACCTCGAACGCAGGCAGAGACGGAATTCCTTCCGAAAAACCGTTTTAATTTCCTGATAAAGCGATGCATGCATCGGCCTGTGCCTCCTCTTCCGGATCGTTTGTTGCCCAGAGCACCAGTTTGCCTGCGTCAGCCGCCAGGCGCGCTTCCCTGCGCACCATTGTCCTTCCCTCAGCGTCGAGATTGGCCCCCGGTTCATCGAGCAGCCAGATATCGGCCCCTGAGCCAAGCAGGATGGCCAGATGAAGCCTTTTTTTCATGCCGGTGGAGAAATGCTCCGCGTATTTCTCCGCGATGACGGTCTCAGACAGACCCACTCTTGCCAGCAGGCTGCGGTATTCCTCATCCGACAGCGGCTTTTTGCGCCGAAGCCCCAGAAAAAAGTCAAGATTTTCTCGGGCCGTGAGCTTGGGATAAACGTGAAAATCCGGCGTGACCAGGGCAAGGCGGCGGCGGTAGACCTCTTTGCAAAGTTCCTGTTCCCCATCCTTGGCAATGACTTTGCCGGCATCGGGCAAAAGAAGTTTGGCCGCCATTTTGAGGAGCGTCGATTTGCCGCTGCCATTTGTGCCTGTGACAGCGGTAATACAGCCGCCCTGCACCTCAGCATCCAATTGCGCGATGACTTTTTTGCCGGCAAACTGCTTTGTCACATGTGAGAAGACCAGTTTCAGCATAAGCTCACCTCGCTTCCCGAAGTTTTTCTTCATCAAGCCGCATCCAGTCGGGACCGCAGCTCAAAAGGCCCTCATCTTTCATCAGGCCGATTTCGCGCGTCAGGGCGCTGCGGTTGCACTCGAGTTCCTTGGCAAGCTGCACGCGGCCCGGCACTTTTACGCAGTCCGACTGCTGGCAGCCGCGTTTCTGCAGCAGATAAAGAATCAAGCGCTCCCGCAGGGTTTTCTGCGAGAGCAGTTCGAGCTTCTGCATCATCAGGACATTTTTGCGGCAGAAGGCAATGAGCAGGTTACGCATGACAATGCCATGAATGCGGCCGAGCTTTGGTCCTGCGACAATCAGATTCATATAGGGGACCCAGAGCACGAGGACATCCGTGACCGTATCGACGGCTGTCGGATTGCTGTATCCGGGCAGGATGGCCGTCGTGCTGCCAAAAATGGCGCCGCGCTCCAAACGGTGTCCGACGCTCTCATTGCCCAAACGGTCTTCCGCGATGACCAGCGCCGTGCCTTCTGCAATGATGCCGATTTTATCATTTTTTTCATACGTCTTGAGGATCCGTGTCTCCCTGCCATAACGCTTGACTTTAGCGTCTGTGGCCTGGATGAACTGGTCGACCTCTTCCGCCTTGAGCCCGTCAAAAAGCGGCAATTCCTGTAAATCCAGATCGTAGATTCCCATAATCTTCCTCCGAATTGTAGAAATCATTTCATTTATCTGTATTATAGCAATAAAGGAGCTGCTATGACGTTGCAGAAGCAACATTATGATGTATTTTATCATTCATGAAAATTATCCCCGGTTCTGTGAAACAGGCAACAGAAAAAGCCGCTGCGATAAACGCAGCAGCTTTTTGCAGGTGTATGGTGTTATGAGATATGTATGGATTTGAGAGAAGTAAGGAACAAACGTCAATCAGCCGATCATCGTCTTGATGTCGCTTTCCACCGTCGTGATGCCGCCGATGCCGAAATTCTCGACGAGAACTTTCGCGACATTCGGGGAAAGGAAAGCCGGCAGCGTCGGTCCAAGATGGATGTTCTTGACACCGAGGTGCAGCAGAGCCAGGAGGACGATGACAGCCTTCTGCTCGTACCAGGCAATGTTGTAGACAATCGGCAGTTTGTTGACATCGTCAAGGCCGAAGGCATCCTTGAGTGCGAGGGCAATCAGGGCAAGGCTGTAGGAGTCGTTGCACTGGCCGGCATCGAGGACGCGCGGAATGCCGCCGATATCGCCGAGTTCCTGCTGGAGTTTGATGTATTTGTATTTTGCGCAGCCAGCCGTCAGGATGATCGTGTCCTTCGGCAGAGCCTTGGCAAATTCCGTGTAGTATTCACGGCTCTTCATGCGGCCGTCGCAGCCTGCCATGACGACAAACTTCTTGATGGCACCGGCCTTGACAGCCTCAATGACCTTATCGGCTACAGCCATGACCTGTGCATGAGCGAAACCACCGACAATCTGGCCTTTTTCGAGTTCCGTCGGAGCAGCGCATTTCTTAGCCATCTCGATGACAGCACTGAAATCCTTCGTGCCGTCTGCCTTTGCTTCGATATGCGGGCAGCCCGGGAAACCAACGGCACCCGTCGTGAAGACGCGGCTCTTATAAGAATCTTTCGGCGGTACGAGGCAGTTCGTCGTCAGGATGACCGGACCGTTGAAAGCCTCGAACTCTTCCTTCTGCTTCCACCATGCATTGCCGTAGTTGCCAGCGAAGTTCTTGTAATGCTTGAACTTCGGATAGTAATGAGCTGGCAGCATCTCGCCGTGCGTGTAAACATCGACGCCCGTGCCTTCCGTCTGCTCGAGAAGCATCTCGAGGTCGCGGAGGTCATGACCGGAAATCAGGATGCCCGGGTTCTTGCGGACACCGAGGTCAACCGTCGTGACTTCCGGATTGCCATAGGCCGTCGTGTTGGCCTTGTCGAGCAGAGCCATGCCGTCAACGCCGAACTTGCCCGTCTCCAGAGCAAGGGCCGTGAGCTGCTCGCCCGTCTGGCTGTCATCGAGCAGGCGTGCAAGCGCCGACTGCAGGAACGCATCGATGGCTTCGTTTTCCTGCTTCAGGACATTGGCGTGCTTGACATAAGCAGCGAGGCCCTTGAGGCCGTACGTGATGAGCTCGCGCAGGCTGCGGATGTCTTCATTCTCCGTAGCGAGGACGCCGACTTTCTTGGCCTTCTCGTCAAAACCATCGCGGCCGTCGTTGTAGAGAGCTGCTTCCGGCAGATTTTCGCGGCTCGTGAGACCTGCGAGCATTTCCGACTTGACCTGCAGCGTCTTCTCGATGGCTTCGATGATGGCCTCGCGGTCAAAGTTCGCATTCGTAATCGTGATGAAGAGGTTCTTCGTTACGAGATGGTTGACATCTGCCGATACTTTCTTGCCCTCAGCGCGCAGGCGCGTCGTGACAGCGGCAAGACCTTTCGTCACATAGATCAGAAGGTCCTGCATGGCAGCGACTTCCGGCTTCTTGCCGCAGACACCGACCTGCGTGCAGCCCTTGCAGCCTGCTGTTTCCTGGCACTGGAAGCAAAACATCTTATTTTCCATCGTAAGCTCTCCTTTTATATAACATAGAACACATAAGTTTTTCTTGATTCATTGTCTATATCATAGCAGGATATAGGCCGTCATTCTGTAACGATTGTTACAAACCGACTGTTACAGCAGAATTTCCAAACAAAAAAGCTTTGCCAAAAACTACGAAGTCTGACAAAGCCTTTCAATTCCTAAGAATGGTGCGATTGGTGAGAGTCGAACTCACGACCTGCCGCTTAGGAGGCGGACGCTCTATCCAACTGAGCTACAACCGCACAACAAGTTTATTGTAGCAGACAGGCGCGGAATGTGCAAGTCATGTGTGTACGCAGAAGCTCAATTCCTCCGGCGGCGCTTTTGACGGCGTTCCGTCTTTTGCTGCTGATGCAGGCGGTCCTGTGCAATATGATAGATGTTTTCGGTCGAGACACCCTTTTCCCTTGAATGCGCAATCGCATACCGGAAGACCAGTGTCACTGGATTGCCGGCAATCTCATGAATGGCATTGAGTGCCCGCAGAACATCAGAAGCACGTTTTCTCGCTTCATCTTCATCCTTATCGTAGGCCAGCAGGGCAAATGTTGCCTGGCCCGTGCGCGCAATTGTCGCCCTGCGGCCAGCCACCTTCCGGATTTCATCGGCTTCGCGCTGCAGGAGCTGCCGCGCGATATCCATGCCATAGGCACTGACCACCGAATCATAGGAGGCATTTTCAATGAGCAGCACGCTGTACTGGCGTTTCTGCAGGGTCCGCTGCTCATCATAGCTGAACATCGCATCGGCCCAGCCGCGCGCATTCATAAGGCCCGTCACGGGGTCGTCATAAGACGTTTCCGAAATATCCCGAATGCGTTTTCTCATCTTATCGGCATCGAAGAACACGCCCATGAGCCCGACAATCCTGCCCTGATTGTAAAGCGGCCATTTATAGCAGGTAATGTGATGCAGGACACCTCGAATGATGCACTGCCCCGGCTGATTTTGAATCACTCTGCCCTTCTGCAGGACCTCGAGCTCGGCATCGCGGTAAGGCCCATCGTCAACGTGCCAGCCCATATCTTCATCCGTCCTGCCGAGTACGTCCTGCGCAGAATCAAAGCCATAATACCGCAGGAACGAATGCGAGACGCCGAGGAAACGGCGCTTTGTATCCTTCCAGAAATAACAGAACTCCGAATTTCGCTGCTGACTGTCCCAAAGCATGGCCTTATAGGCATCGTTTAACTGTCCCGGTGCGAGAGACAGATGCGTCCCCTTCTGCGCTGCATCGCTTTTAACCATGGACTGTACCATAAAGGCGATATTATCTGCCCGGTCATCAAACGAGCGCGCAGTATAGGCCACCTTCCTGCTCCCCGCCTCCGGAATCAGCAGAATCGAACACCCCATCCAATTGTAGCTGCCGTGCCGGTCTTTCAGGCGCAGGCAGCAGTTCAGGATGCCATCGGGGCTGTCATGCAGGCGCTGAAGAATGGTTTCCGGCGCGACATAACGCTGGTATGCCTCAAGGTCATCTTCATAAACGAGGGCCCTGCCGTATGCTTCTGTCATCTTCCGAATACCATTTTCGCATCCCTGTTCCAGCAGATTAAATGCAGACTTCTCGCGAATCTGATTCACCGTATCCGCGTCAAAGTCGACGATGTAAATGCTGTCAAACATCATATAAAGATAACGCAGATTGTCATCGAACTTCTGATTTTCCATATGACTGCTGTCCTGCGTGATATTCCAGGAACTCATACAGAACAGAGTATGGCCGTCCGTATGTGCAACAACATGCATGACAGTGCGGATATAATTGTTGGCAATCGTACAGAAGTACGTCTCGCGCCTGCCGCTTTCTTCTGTGGCATGAACGAGACTGCGGATATCCCGGTACAGCGGAGCATTTACATTGTCATTGAAGCTTGCTTCGATATCCCGAACAGTATAATGGATGCTTTTTACCTGTTCCCGGTAACCTGCATTCGTGTAAAGGAAATGGAACTTGCCTCCTGCAAATTCCAGCAGAGTCAGTGGCTCATCCGTCTCGTGAATCGCGCTGGCCGCCATATCGTAATAATGATGCCAGAGTCTTGTCTCGATCCCTGCTCCAGCCGCTTTCATATGAGAAAAAGCTCCCTCAAGCGGCTGCGGCTTGCCAAAGAAATAGCCCTGCAGTCTGCCGCAGCCAATCGAGGCCAGAAAATCGGCCTGCTCGGAGGTCTCCACACCTTCCATGAGCGTCTTAATGCCGAGTTTCTTCGCCATGCTGATGGTCGAAGCGATGATTTGGCGCGATTTTTCGGTAAACGTGCGCAAAAAGCCCATATCGAGCTTGATGAGGTCGCAGTTGACATCCTTCAGGAGATTCAGCGAAGAATACCCGCTGCCAAAATCATCAATCCAGACTTCATAGCCCTCATCGCGCAGACGGTCCATCGTCGCACGGATATGGCCGGGATCCTCTGCCACGACGCTTTCCGTAACTTCGATATGTAAGAGATCGCGCGGCAGGCGGAATTCCGTCATCGTGCTCTCAATCATGTCAAAGACATCGAGCAGCATGAAGTCAACGCGCGAAAGATTGAACGAGACCGGCACCGTAGGCAGTCCTTTATCCATACGCGACCGTATCGTCCGGCAGGTTTCCTTCAATATATAAGTATCGAGCTTGTGAATCTGACGTGTCTGTTCCAGTGCCGGAATAAACATGCCGGGTGACAGAAAGCCGATTTTCGGGTCGATCCAGCGTGACAGCACCTCAAAGCCGCAAAGGTCCCCCGTCAGTGTGCGGACGACCGGTTGATAGTAAAGATGAATCCAGCCGCGGCTTAAAGCCGTATCGATATTTTCAATAACGTACTCGCGGATATCCTTATCGATCTGATAGTCCGACGCCCTGTTGCCCGTTTCGAGCATCAGGCAGTAGAGAAGGTCCCCTTCCTCAAGGGAATGAACCACGCAGCCGGAAATATCCACATAGCGGGGCCTGCCCGTATGCGTGACAATGCGGGCACAGATATGCTCAAAACGTGTGCCCTTCGCAGAGAGCTGCCGCTCGATCTGACTATGAACCTGTTTGATGTCTTCCGGCATCAGCATGTTTTCCACATTATTCTGGATGTGGACAGTCAGTTCACCAAAATCATGGCAGTCAAAAAGACGCAGGACTTCTGCATTGGCAAAAAGAAGCCTGCGCGGCCTGCTGAGCGTGCAGACGTAGAAGCCCCCCGGAAATTCATTTGGCAAATTAACCGGCTGATAATTTTTTTGCATGCAATTGTTTCCTCATAAGACGTTTTTCGTCTAGAACATTTCGCTTTATTTCATATCTTTATTTTATCACACTCATGCTCAAAAAACATATACAGGCAAAATTAATTTTCCATACGAAATTAATCTGCTCCCCCCTGCTCGACCTGACGAATCTCTTCTTTGGAAGCATTCTCAAGGTCCGCGTGCTGAAAAGCCTGATTGCTCGGCAAATCGAGGATAAAGCGGTCCGTCTTATTGAGCGTAGCCGTGCCGTGTACCATATCGACGTCAAAGACATGGCCGCCAAATGTGCGCGCATCGTTGATAAAATGGAAATGCCAGCCCGGCGTATTGACACCATCCATGAATTTTGGGAAATAGAAACAAACGAGCGAACCATCGACATTTTCAAAGGCAAAGCGCCGTTCATCCGTCTCAAGCACCTTGGCAAACGGCTTGTACGGTTCATGCTGATAAAGTTCTGTGCGCGCTGCCACGCGGTTGAAACGCCCATCAATGCGCACAACGTACATACTGTTCGGTCCTAAAAGGTCAATGCTGTCATCAAGTGCTGCGCGCAAATCCGCAATTGACGCCATCTCGCCAAATTTTATCGTATGGCCCTCCTCAAGATACGCAATGCTGGCAAACGACGTCGTGTCAAGGGGCTGTGCCTCAATGACCGAACCGTCTGCCAGAATGCGGTAGCAGTGGCCGTCAATGACGATGAGCTCACCGGCTACGGCATGAAAGGTCCCGATGCCCGTATCCCCGTGTTTCAAGAAGTCTTCGATGTAAAGGCAGCCATAATAATTGCCGAGAATCAGGGACTGCAGGGTTGAAATCTGGTAAACAGGGTCGCGTTTTTCTTTGATGCCGCTGATGTCGCGCGGACGCAGGACAGGATTTGTCATATAGTCTCCTTATATCATATATAAATATTTATAATATTTTTCTTTATTACAGGTAAAATGAATACAATTTCGTTATGACCATTATATCATAGCCGCGCGCAGACTTTCTATGATATGCGTCCGCCTGCAAAAGATTCCCGAAAAAAATCTGCCGCCAAAAGCGGCAGACTGCCCGTCAAACACTTTTCAAAACTCAGGGTCATCCCGCATAATGACGGATGATGCGCGTAACGGCACCGAGATAGGCGCGGCCGAAAAGATGAAGATGATTTAGGAGATGATACAGATTGTAAAGGTCCAGGCGCTCACCAAAGCCGGCTTCAAGAGGTGCCGCTTCGTTGTAGGCATCGTAGAATTCCGGCTCGAAGCCGCCAAAAAGCCGCGTGAGCGCGATGTCGAACTCACGGTTGCCGACGCAGACGGCGGGGTCGATGAGCACAGCCTCGCCGTCGCTGCCCAGCATGACATTGCCGCACCAAAGGTCGCCATGAAGAAGAGACGGGTACTCCGGCTCCACAAAATAATCCTCAAGATGGTCGAGAAGGTGTCTTGCCCGCCGGCGGTCGTCAGGCGTAAAGTAGGATTTTGTCAGCTGCAGCCGCGGCAAAAGGCGCTGCGTGCGGAAAAAATCCACCCAGCTGTCATTGACCTGATTCTTCTGGCGGATGGAACCGCTGTAATTGTTCTCGTAAAAGCCAAAGCGCCTGCCCTTTGTCAAAGACGTCGTATCGGCCTGATGCATGGCCGCGAGCATATGGCCGAGATTTTCCCAGTAATCACGCCGTGGGCGCGACGGACGCACATAGGTCAGCAGCAAAAAGGATTTGCCGTCGGGATTTTTGCCATAGGCGAGGACCTCCGGCGTCCTTGCCCCGGCTTCTTTCATCGCTTTGAGACCATCTGCTTCCACGGCAAAAAAATCATCGGCCACATTTTTATGGCATTTCATGAAAAGGTCCTGTCCGCTACGTAATACCAGATGATAGGCTTCATTAATATCTCCGCCCGAGACCGGCTCTTCTGCCACGATATCTGCCTCGCTGCCAAATAAACGCGTCAGGCAGCTCATCAAATCTTCCTGCATAAAAACATCCCTTTTCCAGAACACAAAAATCTGCCTTTGCTTTTATCATACTTCAAACAGCATCCGGCAACAAGGAAAAGATTGGCATATCGCCCCTGCCTGCTGTAAAATAAAGGAAAATGAAAACCTTACGAGGAGAATCATCATGAAAAAAATCTTACTCTCTTTAACGGCAGCTCTTTGCCTGAGCCTTACAGGCATCACTCCTGCACCATCTGTCAGTGCCGCTGCAGCAGAAGGCAGCATCACGGGAGCAGTCTACACGCATGGCTCCGAGCGCGGCATGAAGATTGCCTCAAATCCCGATGCCTCTGCCGGCGGCATCAGCTGGGACCTCGCCGCCCCCAAGCGGAAATTTCACGATAAAGAGGCCGACGTCTGGCTGATTGGCAGGGATTTCACCTATGATAAACTGAGTGAACAGGAAATAAAAGACTGGTACCGCCATAATACGGTACCAAAGGATGCCCCCGTGTACCATACGGAGACAGACAAAAAAACGGGGGAATATGCTTTTCAGAATATCCCCGAAGGCACGTATTTCCTCGTCATCCTCGACAGTTACGGCCGCGATTCCGCCCAAAACCTCACGGAGCTCGACGACAAGCAGCAGCTCATGAAAAAACTCCCCGACTGGGATTCCTTCGAGCTCTTCAACGTCGGGCCGCGCAGCTGCCTTGTGCAGATGGTCACGGTCAAAGCCGGTGAAACCATCCATATCAAGCCCGGCGTCCTTTAAAATTCATTTATGCATTTTATGCTTATATTCATGCATGCCTGCATTGTCTTTTGAAAAGCCCCTATGCTATAATATCAGTATGTTTTAGCACAAGCGATAATCTGACAAATTATTTCGTCAGAAAGGGGTCAAAAATATTTTGGGGAAGTTATACGGGCGGCTCATCCTGCTGCTCTTTCTAGTCTGCAGCCTGCTTCTTTGCTCACAGGCAGCAGCCAGGCCGCTGCTGCGCGTCGGCGTCCACGAACTCGGCACGGACATCACCGAAGATGAGTACGGGAATTTCTACGGCATGGACACGGACTTCATGCAGGCACTGGGCAGCTATGCCGGCCGTCAGGTCATTTTTATTCCCGGCAGCTGGCAGGAAAATCAGGCACGGCTGGCTTCCGGTGAAATTGATGTTGTGGCCGGCATCATCAAGACGCCGGAACGTCAGCAGACAATGCTGTTTTCCCATCTGATGATGGGGCGCATCAAACAGGAACAGGATTCCCGTATCAGTTCTTCTCCTTTTTGGGTCGAACCGCTCTATTTCGCTGTACGCAGGGATAACACCGCGCTGATGAATGAACTGGAACTGGCCAATGAACAGCTCATTGGCAACCGGCCGTATTTTGTCAGTTACCTTTACCGCCTGTATTACGGCCAGCAAAGTTCCCACAAACTGCAGCTTGCACCGCAGGAAGCCTCCTTTTTAAAAATGCATCCCGTCATTTCGGCAGCAGTCATTGCGGACGAACGGCCTTTTGCCTATGTCGATGAACACGGAGAGCTGCAGGGCACGATGCGCAGGCTCACAGACCGTATCGAACAGGACCTCGGCATCAAGCTCAGCCTTATCATCGAGACCAATTACGAAAAGGCTTACGAAGACTTAAACTCCGGCAAAGCCCAAATTCTTCTGAATACAGACGGTGATATCAGCTGGGCCGCAGCGCATGGCCTGGATCTCACCACATCGTATCTGACTTCTTACTATACAGCCGTAACCCGCCGCGAGGGCATTCCTGATAATCCCCGCATCGCCTGCTTTTGCCCGCATATCGCGGAACGTTTTCTGCGCCAGCGCTACAGTGAAAAACAACTGCGCCTGCATGACAGCGTGGAGAGCTGCCTTCAGGCCGTGCAGACAAAACAGGCTGATATGACGTTTCTGCGTCTGGAAACGGCTCAGTACAACATCTGGCAGGGGAATTTCCCTGACTTGAAAACAGACGGCAGCATCGCTTTTTCCCGCGACATCGCCATTGGCGTTTCCAATCAGATGGAGCCGGAGCTCCTGCCGATCCTCGATAAGGAGATTGGCTTCATCGGCCGCGATGCCCTGCTGGACCAGTCTTCCTTTTACAATCCCAAAACCGAAGCCCAGCGCAGCTTTAAGTCGCTTTTCTTCGCCTATCCGCAGTATTTCGTCACGGGACTTTCGCTGCTGCTGCTCATTCTTCTGCTGCTCTTCTGGCGTCAGATGAAAATGCGCCGCCAGCATACAGACGAGCTGCAGAAGATGCTCGATACGGACCATTATACAGGGCTTCATAACCGCGGCTGGTTTGAACGTAAGGCAGGCCGGTATCTCGCCGCGCAGCCGGAGAATCGGGACTTTGCCATCATCAAATTCGGCATCAGCCGGCCGGATATTCTCGTCAACACCTATGGAGCCGAAGTGATCTTTCATCTGCTGCAGCGCTTTACGGACAATCTGCAGCAGGCTGCCTGGGCAAAATTCCCCGCTGTCCATACCAGTGTCGGCAAGTTATTCTTTCTCGCTGACCTTCGGCATTTCCAAAATCAGGAAGAACTGGAACAGGCGCTGCGTTATCTTCTGCATCAGAATGAATATATCAATGTTGGCCATATGGTCGTCCACGTCGACTTCAAGATTGGCATCTGCAGTCTTTCTTCCCACAACGTTTCCATGGCTAAAGCGATGAATCAGGCAGACTTTGCCTTACATGAGGCACAGCCCATCTGCTTCTACAATGCCGAAATCCAGCAGAAAACCGAACTACTGAACCGCATTGAAGGCCTGCAGCAGAAGGCCATGGCCAATAAAGAATTTAAGGTCTGGTATCAGCCCAAATACGACCTCAAAACGCGCCGCTGTGTCGGTGCCGAAGCTCTCGTGCGCTGGCAGAGCCGGGAACTCGGCTTTCTGCCGCCCGGACAGTTCATCCCGCTCTTCGAGCGAAACGGCTTCATCACACAGCTCGATTTTTTCATGCTCGGTCAGGTCATGACCTGGCAGAAAAAACGCCGACTGGCAGGTCTGCCCGTCGTGCCGGTCTCCGTCAATCAGTCGCGCCTCCATTTGCAGGAAAAGAATTATCTCACTTATATGCAGCGCCTCGTCACCTATTATTCTGCTAAAGATATCGAATTGGAACTCACCGAAACGGCGTTTTCTCTTCAGGAACCAAAAATGCAGCAGCAGGCACTGAATGTCGGCCGGCGTTTGCAGGAAATGGGCTTCTGTCTTGATATCGATGATTTTGGCAGTGGCTACTCGAATCTCACCCTGCTCAATGCCATGCCTTTCCGCGTCATCAAGATCGACCGCTCGCTGCTGCTCGCAGCCGAAGACGCCCCGCGCATGCAGACGGTTCTTGCCCATACCTGCAAACTGGGCCACGACCTCGGCATGACCATCATCTGCGAAGGCATCGAAACACCGGAGCAGGAAGAAATCCTGCTCCGCTGCGGCTGCGACCAGGGACAGGGCTATCTCTACGGCAAACCGATGAAAGAAGCGGACTTTGAAGCCTTTCTTGCCGCCCATATCTGACGGCAGTGAGGATGGCAGCATAAAAAAACTCTGGCACATCTATTTTGTGTCAGAGTTTTTTCTATATCTCAGCCAAAATTTACGCCCGCGTGCAGGCGAGCTGCTCAGCCATTGAGCAGACCGGCAGCCTGCTGCATGGCCTCGCTGTTCTCGGCAGCATCTTTCTCCGGGTCAAACGCCTTGATGGCCTTGGCCTGCTGCATCTTGTCCTGACAGAGGACGAGCTCTACGCGGCTGCCGAGCAGGCGTTTTGCCTGACGGAAGGCCAGGCGGAAATCGCGGCTCCACGAAATCATAACGTATGACGAAGCGAGGTCACTGTGGGCTGCATTGACGAGCTCACCGACAGAAGGACAATTATCTTCCCCGCCATTGACAATGATATGTACGCCGGCATCCTGC
Source organism: Mitsuokella apri (assembly GCF_051886055.1). NCBI lineage: Bacteria > Bacillati > Bacillota > Negativicutes > Selenomonadales > Selenomonadaceae > Mitsuokella > Mitsuokella apri. The sequence continues at coordinate 215,920 of NZ_JBJEXT010000070.1, forward strand.
AGCTCACGTGCCTGCACCTTGTTCTCGGCCACGGCCAGCAGGGCCACGCGCATCAGGGCGCCATGCGCATTCAGGACATGGCTCTCGCTCATATTCGTGATGTGCAGATTCTTGATGGGCCCCCAGCCGATGGCCTGCTCTATGACCTTGCCGACATGGTCGGTATGCAGATGGACCTCAACACCCTTTTCATGGCGCTCGACGAGTGCAAAACTCGAGTATTCGCGCAGGTGGCGCTCGAACTCCGGCACGTCGACACGCGTGTTGAGAATCGTAAAGCGCACACAGTATGGGCGCACGAGGTCTTCTCGCGGATCCGGCATGCCCGGCTGGCCTGCCTCCAGTCCCAGTGAGAGGCTGACGCTCGGCGAAACAAAGTTGCCGTCAAGGCCCTTGAGGCAGCCAGAAAGGAACGTGAACATGATGCGCGCGCCCGCATCTTCATGGTCCATCTTTGCCAGTGCCTGTTTGCCCGCTTCAATGGCTGCCTGCAGGATTTCCGAAATCGGCAGGTTGGCACGCACAGCGTGATAAGCGCCCTTTGCCACGGCCTTGGCCACCATGATGATTGGCTGCTCCGGCTCCTCCGGCACAGCGCGCTGCGCATAGAGAATGCCATACTGGAAGGCCTTGCCAAACTCCGACGAAGTGGCATTGTACTTGCCCGAAAGCCCTTTACCAAGGCCGCGGAACATCTGCGCGAGCACGATGCCGGCGCTGCCGCGCGCCCCGAAGACAGCTGCCGTCGCCACGCGGCGTGCGAGCCCGCCTATGCTGTCATCCTTTGTCTCCGACAGCGGCATGACAGCAGCCCCCATCGTACGCAGGATATGCGTGCCGGGCATATGCCCGGCCCCTTTCAGTGCATTGATTTGTTCATATTCAAGCAGAAATTCGCTGTACGCGCCGGATACCATGCGCTTGAAATCACTGCCAGTAATTACTTCTCTATTTCCTGTCATATTCCATCACACCCGTTTCTTTTTACCGCCCTGCGCTCATACCGAACTTTTTAAAACAGGAAGGTTACTTTCTATTATAATTCGCGACGAAAAAGAAAACACCTCTATTTTGCAAAAATTCTTCAAGATATTTCTAAAAACAGCTGGAATATCCCCTCGTCCTGAAAAAAATTGCCATAACTTGCCCGAAAAGAAAAATTTCCCTTGCAACTGACCGCAAAAACAGCTATCATAGATATATGTGTCAAATCACATACTCACGTGAAATGAATCCATCCAGCATCAACCCATTGCATGGATTTCACTGAAGGAACACGTACCTCGGAGGTGAAAATCAAATGGCAGTACCAAAGCGCAAAACTTCTAAGGCACGCCGCGACCAGCGCCGTGCTAACTGGAAGCTCGAAGCTCCCGGCTTCGTTGCCTGCCCGCAGTGCCACGAACCGAAAATGCCGCATCACGTTTGCCCGGAATGCGGTTACTATGACGGCAAAGAAGTCGTCAAAGCAGCAGAATAATGCTTGCAAAGGGTCAGGTCTTTCCCTTAGGGAAAGGCCTGATTTTTTATTTCCTATTATATAGGATACAGACAATAAAAAAGTCCCTGCAGCGCTGCAGGGACTGATTTGCAAATGGCAGAGAGGGTGGGATTCGAACCCACGGTGGCTATTAACCACACTTGATTTCGAGTCAAGCACCTTCGACCACTCGGACACCTCTCCGTGTTCGTTGAAGAACATATAATATATTAGCATATCTTCTCGCCAATGTAAAGCCCTTTTTTCGCTCTGTTTTTCTCTTTTAAAGTCAAACCATAAAAAGAATGGTTACTAGTTGACAATTTGGCAAATAACACGTAGAATAACCTTATAAAATATTTATTCTCCGTTAGTGTACCCTTGAGACAATCTAAGGAAAAATATGAGGTGATATCATGCTGACTCCGACCGAACTGACCAGCCGCCTGCGCGAAGCGGGCTTCAAAGTAACGCCGCAGCGTCTCGCAGTTTACAACATGCTTTCCCATACGAAAGCACATCCAAATGCCGATATGATTTACCGTGAGCTCCAGCCGCTCTATCCGACGATGAGCCTGGCTACGGTCTACAAGGCTCTGGCCATCCTCTGTGACCTCGGTCTTGCCCAGGAACTCAACGTCGGCGAAGAGGCGTTCCGCTATGACGCAGATACGAGCCATCATCCGCATATCCGCTGCACCTGCTGCGGCCGCGTCGATGATGTGCCGGTGCTCAACACGAATGGCGTTTACGAGCAGGTTAAGGATGAGACAGGCTATGAGCTCTCCGACCATCAGCTTTATTTCTTCGGCGTCTGCCCGGAATGCCAGAAAAAGCAGAAGAAAAATCTTCACTAAGCTAAAAACACTCTCTTTACCAAAAATGCTGACACGATTGTGTCAGCATTTTTGGTTTATAGAATTGTTTGAGGAGAGACAAAAAGGAATCAATCAGGCAGCTGCCATCTTCTTGCGGCGTTTGAGCTGCAGGAAGAGAATGACGGCAAACAGGATGAAACCTGCAATATCTGTCATGAAGCCCGGCTTGATCATCATGAGGCCGCCGGCGATGAGCACGAGACGCTCAAAGGCATTGCAGTCATCGGCAAGATAGCCGATGAGGGCCGAAGAAAGGGCCACCATGCCGATAAGGGCCGTGAGCGTCGTCAGGAACAGGTCAAAGGCTGTACCCTCCAGCATCAAAAGGACCGGTGACAGCACGAACATATACGGAATAATGAACGCCGCAATGGCCAGTTTCGAGGCATTTATCCCTGTCCTTAAAGGATTGCCTCCGGAGATGCCGGACCCCGCAAAGGCTGCGAGCGCGACCGGCGGCGTGACATCGGCGATAATGCCGAAGTAGAACACGAACATATGCGCACAGAGAACAGGTACACCCATCTGCACGAGAGCCGGTGCAGCAATCGTCGACGTGATGACGTAGTTTGCCGTCGTCGGCACGCCCATGCCGAGTACGATGGCCGTAATCATCGTGAAGAACATCGTCGGCAGCAGCAGTCCGCCCGAAAGGTCCAAAAGGCCCGAAGCGAGCTTGAGGCCGACGCCCGTCTTCGTGACGACGCCGATGATGATGCCGGCAGAAGCACAGGCCACGAGGACGGACAGCACGTTGCGTGCGCCGCGGTCAAGACCGCGGACAATCTCAATCGGCTTCATACGCGTCGATTTGCGCAGGGCCGAACAAAGGATAGAAAGCACAATGGCGACCAGAGCGGCGCGCATCGGCGTGTAGCCGGCGACGAGCAGATAAACGATGACAATGAGCGGCAGAGCGAGGTGGCCGCGCTCCCGCAGGATATTGCCGATTTTCGGCAGCTGGCTCCGCGGGATGCCCTTGAGATTGCCGCGCTTCGCTTCGAAATGAACGCCGAGCCAGATACCGGCAAAATAGAGGAAGGCCGGCACAATAGCAGCTTTGACAATGTCGATGTACGGCACGCCGACAAATTCAGCCATGAGGAACGCCGCAGCGCCCATGACCGGCGGCATGAGCTGACCGCCCGTCGAAGCTGCCGCCTCAACGGCGCCGGCAAAATCCTTATGATAGCCGAGTTTCTTCATCATCGGAATCGTAAGAGAGCCCGTGCCGACGACGTTGGCTACCGAACTGCCCGAAACCGTACCCATGAGGCCCGAAGACAGGACGGCGACTTTTGCCGGACCGCCGCTGGCCCAGCCGGCAATGGCATTGGCGAGGTCGATGAAAAATTTGCCAAGGCCCGTGGACTCCAAGTAAGCGCCGAACAGAATGAACAGGAAAATGAACGTCGAAGAAACGCCCAGCGGAATGCCGAAGATACCTTCTGTCGTGAAGTACAGATGGCCGACGAGCTGCTCAATGGTCAGCCCGCGGTGGGCAAGCACACCCGGCATATAAGGACCGGCAAAGGCATAAGCGAGGAACGCCAGCACGACACAGACCATCGGCAGACCGACGATGCGGCGCGTGGCCTCAATGACGAGCAGGATGCCGACAAGGCCCACGGCAAGGTCGACGCCCGAGACCGTACCCGAACGCAGCACAAGGTGCTGATACTCGATGACGATGTACGCCGGTGTTGCCGCGCCGAGGATGGCCAACAGCACATCAAAGGGATGCACCTTATAGCGCGACCACGACTTGCGCGTCGGATACAGGAGATACACGAGCGCGAGGCCAAAGCCAAGATGGACGGCACGCTGCAGCTGGGCATCGAGCACGCCGAATGTCGCCGTGTAGAGCTGGAAGATGGAGAATGTGATGGCAATGGCCGAGACAATCTTGGCCATGATGCCCTTGTACACCATCGTATCGGATTCTTTATCGTATTTTTTTAGAATATCATCTGCGGATTTTGGATCCAGCTTTTCAGTCATAAAAAACATCCTCTCTGCTTCTCATCCCCGTAGATCCATATACCATATAATAATGGATGGGAAGTAAAAGTATCATTTACCAAGGAGTCCCCGGTAAAGCGGCATAATCGCTAAATCGATGCGCGTGCCAGGCGCATAGCGTTCATAGAGCCGGTATGTACGGCCATTCAGCGTCAGGGTAAGCTTGGTGCCCACACCCGTGCGCAGGGATAAATCCCTGAAATGCCGGTCCATATGGTCAAACACATAATAATTGCCCTCTTCGCGAAAATCGCCTTCTTCCTCCAGGAAGGGCAGTCCCACGCCAAACGACTGGTATTTTGTCGAAAGCAGCGTAAAACCATCGCGGGCATCATTGACTTCAAGATTCTCAAGAACCGGCGTCTTCTGCACCGAATGAATAAAATGAATGGAAAATGGCAGTCCCGGCCTTGCCTCGACTACAGCCACCCGCTCGCCCGCTGCCCGTACCACAAGGCACGGGGTCAAAAAGACATTGAGCAGGCCAAAGATGACAGCTAAGGCAGTTAGACCGGCACAAATTGAATAACGACGCATCGTAAAATCACCAGGTCAAAAGCAAAAAGGCCTCTCCATCACCATCATCGTCATGCCTTTCCAGCACATGAACGGACGAAAGAGACCTTTTGCTTATTCTTTACTCTTCTTACTCTTTAAAGAACTTCTCAGCACCGGCATTCATCGGCAGCGACATGCCCTTCATGGCACCTTCCTTCGTGATGAGCTTGCCTACAGAATGAGCGGCCTGCAGACGGTCGAGATTCGAGAAGATTGCCTTGGCAATATCATAGCCCATCTTGTCGTCGACTTTATCCGTAGCGACGAGCATAGCCATAACGGAGATCGTCGGGACTTCCTCATCAAAGCCGGCATACGTACCAGCCGGAATGGTCGTCTTCGTGTAGAACGGATACTTGGCAATCAGAGCATCGGCCTTATCCGCATCGATTGGCAGCAGGCGGACCTTATTCTGCGAAGCGATATCCTGTACCGAGGACGTCGGGTAGCCGGCCGTCAGGAACGCTGCATCGACATTGCCGTCCTTGAGGGCGCTGGCGCCTTCAGCAAAGGAGAGGTACTGGACGTCGATATCATCGTACGTGATGCCATAAGCCTCGAGAATCTGGCGGGCATTGGCCTCAGCGCCCGAGCCTGCAGCACCGACGGCGACGCGCTTGCCCTTGAGGTCCTTGATGCTCTTGATGCCGGCCTTATCGAGCGTGACGAACTGGCACGTCTCCGGATAAAGCGAAGCGATGCCGCGGATGTTGTCAACTTTCTTGTCCTTGAACATCTCCGTGCCGTTGACAGCGTAATACGTGATATCGTTCTGGACAATGGCGAGGTCAACCGAATTGTCCTTGAGCATGTTGATATTGGCGACCGTAGCACCCGTTGACTGTGCACTCGCATTCATGCCGGGGATTTCCTTATTGAGGATTTCGGCCATGGCACCGCCGATTGGATAGTACGTACCAGCCGTACCGCCCGTCGCGATGTTAAGGAATTTTTTCTGACTGCTTTCACTGCCGCAGCCGGCTAAAAGCACGGCTGTCATAACCGCTATAAGTCCCACGGTCAGCATTTTGGTCAAGGAATGAAACTTCATGTTGAACGCCTCCCACATTTATATCTGTAAATCATATTATGTATAAAATTATAACATAGCGTATATACACTGACAAGGTTAAAAGTGAAAAATACATGTAAATTTGTAATGTTTATATGTATACAAGAAACAAAAAGAGCCCTTTCCACGTCACATACCATAGCTGTGAGGGAAAAGAGCTCTTCGTTGAGCTTATTCTATGCGATTTTACAGGGATGTATCCTGTCTTATCCGTCAGCCAATGCGGGCTGTATGGATGATCTCATACCCCTTGGCTTTGATCTTCGCGGAGATTTCCTCGACGTTGGGGATATCGCCGCGCACGACAATCTCGTATTTGCCGTACGGCTGTCGGCAGGTCACGAGGCTGTCGATGGACAGGCCGCACTCCGTGAAAATGCCGGCAATGTCGTAAACAACACCGACTTTATTATCGACGAGCAGCGTCAGGCGTGTCTTGCCTTCCTGCAGGCCCATGACATCGACAAATGTCTTGAAGATATCCGTCTCCGTGATGACGCCGACAACAGCACCGACACTCGAGACGACCGGCAGGCCGCCAATCTTGTGATTGTACATGATGAGCGCGGCTTCTTCAATCGTCGCATCCTCATTGACGGAAATGACTTCCTTATTCATGATATCGCCAATCTTGAGCTTGGCGAGAAGCGAACGCGCTTCATAACGCGAAAGCGTCGTTGCCGGCGACGGTGCGACGCGCATGATGTCCTTATCCGACAAAAAGCCAACGAGCTTGCCTTCTTCCACGACCGGCAGGCGGCGGAAATGGCCCTTCTTCATGGCCGAAGCCGCTTCATCGACGGGTGTATCCGGTGAAACCGTCACTGGATTTTTTGCCATGCGATTTGCTACAAACATCTAAAATCCCCCTCTGCAATTTACTGCTGTTAAGAGAATTCGCCATCTGCCGGCAGTTTCCTGCCAGCAGGCAGTACTATTTATCCCATGATTTCGTTCCAATATCCTGAAACATCCTCAGCACACGCGATGCGCGGGGCATCAGCCGCCAAGATAGGCCTTGCGGACATCCTCGCTGGCCGCGAGCTCCTGTGCACTGCCAGAGAGCGTGATGCGGCCCGTCTCAAGGACATAAGCGCGGTTCGCGATGGAAAGGGCCATATTGGCGTTCTGCTCGACAAGCAGGACCGTCGTGCCGCTCTTGTTGATGTCGACAATGATATTGAAGATTTCCTTGATAAGAAGCGGCGCGAGGCCCATCGACGGCTCATCGAGCAGCAAAAGCTTCGGCCGGCTCATGAGCGCGCGCCCCATGGCCAGCATCTGCTGTTCACCGCCTGAAAGCGTGCCGGCCGACTGATTTTTGCGTTCTTCAAGGCGCGGGAAGAGTTCAAAGACCTTCTTAAGGTCCTGACGGATACCCTCTTTGTCCTTGCGCACAAAGGCACCGAGGTCCAGATTTTCCATGACGGTCATTTCGGCAAAAACGCGGCGTCCCTCAGGGACCTGAGAAATGCCCTTCTTGACGATTTCATGCGCGCGAACGCCTGCAATATTCTCTCCCTGAAACGTGATGCCGCCGTTTTTCGGCTTCAAAAGGCCTGAAATCGTGCGCAGCGTCGTCGACTTGCCGGCACCATTGGCACCAATCAGCGTGACAATCTCACCCTCATTGACTTCGAGGCTGATGCCCTTAAGCGCATGGATGGCACCGTAATATACGTCAATATTATCGATTTTCAGCATCGGTTCTGCCATATACATACCTGCTTTCCGTACATCCTGTACATTCTATAATTTGCCCAAATCCAGCATCAGTTCTCAGCGCCAAGGTAAGCGCGGATGACTTCCGGATTTTCCTTGATTTCAGCTGGCGTACCCTGCGCGATGATTTCGCCGTACTCGAGTACATAGATGCGTTCGCAGATACCCATGACGAGGCTCATATCGTGTTCGATGAGCAGGATGGTCAGGCCGAATTCCTTACGGATCCAGCGGATCATCTCCATGAGTTCCTTCGTCTCCTGCGGGTTCATGCCGGCAGCCGGCTCGTCGAGCAGCAGGAGTTTTGGCTTGGCCGCAAGGGCGCGGGCAATCTCAAGGCGGCGCTGGGCACCGTACGGCAGATTCTTGGCAACTTCATTGGCCTTATCATCCAGATGGAAAATCTTGAGGAGTTTATGGGCTTCTTCCTCAATCCGCTCTTCCTCTTTGAAATAACGGCCCACGCGGAAAACGGCCTCAAGCACGCTGTACTTGACGTGATAATGGAAGGCAATCTTGACATTCTCGAGGACCGTGAGTTCCGAGAACAAGCGGATATTCTGGAATGTGCGCGCGATGCCGCGCTGCGTGACTTCATAGGGCTTGAGGCCGACGATGCTCTTGCCCTCAAATGTGATGCTGCCCGTCGTCGGCTGATAAACACCGGTCAGCATATTGAAGGCCGTTGTCTTGCCGGCACCGTTTGGGCCGATGAGGCCGACGAGCTCGCCGCGGTCAAGATGAATATTGAAGTCCGTGACAGCCTTGAGGCCGCCGAATACCTCCGAGACATTCTCGGTGCGTAAAAGCTCACTCATGAGACGTCTCCCCTTTCTTGAAAATGCGGCGGAAAATGCCCATATTCGTGATTTCCATGTAGCCGAACAGGCCCTGCGGACGGTAGAACATCAGGAGAATCAGCGTGATGGCATAAATAATCATGCGGAATTCCGGCCAGCTGGCGAGAGCTGCCGAAATGAACGTGACGACAAAAGCACCGGCAATCGAGCCCGTGATGGAGCCGAGACCGCCCATGACGACCATGATGAGATAATTGAATGTCTGCATAAACGTGAACGAAGCCGGACTGATTAAATAGAAGCAATGTGCGAAAAGTCCGCCTGCGACACCGGCAAACGCCGCGCCAATCGTAAAGGCCATGACCTTGTACTTCGTCGTGTTGACGCCCATCGACTCGGCTGCAATCTCATTCTCGCGGATGGCAAGGCAGGCACGGCCGTGATTCGAATTGACGAAGTTCTTGATGAAGAACAGCGTAAACAGCATGATGAAGAAGACCCAGGCAAACGTCGTGTGATGCGGGATGCCCTTGAAACCGGCCGCACCGCCGACATACTGGATGTTCATGATGACGATGCGGATGATTTCGCCGAGGCCCAGTGTGGCGATGGCGAGATAATCGCCGCGCAGGCGCAGTGTCGGAATGCCGACGAGGAAGCCGAGGAAACCGGCCGCAATGCCGCCCGCAATCAGGGCGACGGCAAACGGCATGTGGAAATTAGCCGTCAAGACGACGCCGACATAAGCGCCGACCGCCATAAAGCCGGCATGGCCGAGTGAAAACTGCCCTGTATAGCCGTTGATGAGGTTCAGGCTCGCAGCCAGAATGATGTTAATACCGATAATCAGCAGATTAAGCTGCCAGAATGAACTCAGGATGCGCTCCGATATCAAAAACTGCAGAACTGCAAACAGAACGACGGCGAAGACGAGCATGATGCAGTCATTTTTTCGTAAGTATTTCATATGCTCCCCTCCTTAAACCTTTTCTTTCGTATTCTTGCCAAAGATGCCGGCCGGACGGATGAGCAGCACGAGAATCAGGATGGCAAAAGCCGCAGCATCACGGAACGTCGAGGAAATGAAGCCCGAAACAAAGGCCTCAACGACGCCGAGAATCAGGCCGCCGACGACAGCGCCCGGCAGAATGCCGATGCCGCCGAGTACGGCTGCGACGAAGGCCTTGAGGCCCGGCATGATGCCCATGAGCGGGTCGATGGAATTGTAGTAAATGCCGACGAGCACACCGGCGACAGCGGCAAGGGCCGAGCCAATGCCGAACGTAATCGAAATGATGCGGTCGGAGTTGATGCCCATGAGCTCAGCCGTCTCCGTATCAAACGAAGCAGCGCGCATGGCCTTGCCCGTCTTCGTCTTCTGGACAATATAAGTCAGGATGACCATGAGTACGGCCGTAATGCCGAGAATCAGCATCTGCTGACCGTTAATGACAATGCCGCCAATCGTCACGGCGACATCACCGAACATCGCCGGGAACGTGCGCGGTGTCGGCGAGACGAAATACATCGTCGTATATTCGAGGAAAAACGATACGCCGATAGCCGTAATCAGCACGGAGATACGCGGTGCATGACGCAGCGGCTTATAAGCGAGACGCTCGACAAGCATACCGAGAAAGCCCGTGACGACGAGTGAAATGAGCAAGGACGGCACAATGGAAAGATGTGCCTGCGTGATGGAGAAAAAACCGATATAGGCGCCCACCATGTAGATATCGCCGTGCGCGAAGTTGATGAGCTTAATGATGCCATATATCATCGTGTAGCCTAACGCTATGAGTGCATAAATACTGCCCAGCGATATGCCATTGATGAACTGCTGCAGAATTTGATGCAGGATTTCCATAGGATTAACTCCCTTCTGAAAATGACAAAATGACAGGAATGACAAAATAAAACTTACATATTATAAAGACATATAAAAGAGAAAAGCCCTCCCTCAAAGAGAGGTGAAGGCTTTTCCGTATAGGACTATGGATCAGTCCTCAGAATCCGGCATGATCTTAGCTACCATTACGCGGTCGCCATCTTTGTTCTGCAGGATAACGGCCTGCTTGATCGGATTATGGTTCTTATCCATCGTGATGGTACCCGTGCCGACCTGAAGGTCTTTCGTCTCCTCAAGAGCCTTCTGGATCTTCTCAGGATCGCTGCTGCCAGCGCGTTTGATGGCATCGGCAAGCATCTTGCCGGCATCGTAGCCAAGGGCTGCGAATACGTTCGGCATATGGCCGTACTTATTCTTGAAAGCTTCAACGAACGGTTTTACGGATTCATCCTTATCGGAATAATGCGTGCAGAAGTACGTGTTGTTCAGGGCATCTGCACCGGCGATATCGGCAACTTTCGAATCATCCCAGCCATCCGTACCGAGGATTGGGCAGGTGATGCCGAGCTCGCGGGCCTGCTTGACAATCTTGCCGACTTCTTCATAATAAGCCGGAACGAAGATGACATCGGCATTGGCCGTCTTGAGCTTCGTCAGCGTAGCCTTGAAGTCCTGATCCTTCGCAAGGAAGGCTTCTTCCATGACGACTTTGCCGCCGGCAGCTTCAAATTTCTCCTTGAATACCTTGCCAAGGCTCTTGGAATAGTCCGTACTGTTATCGACATAGATGACAGCCGTCTTAGCCTTGAGGTTCTCACTGGCGAATTTTGCCATAACCGTGCCCTGCTGCGGGTCGATGAAGCAGCTGCGGAAGACGAACGGCTTTACTTTGCCATTTTCAACCGTAACATCCGGGCTCGTGGCATCCGGTGCAATGATTGGCACTTTGTTGTCCGTAGCGACCTGCGACTCTGCAATGACGTTTGCCGTTACAGCAGGACCGACGAGGACGGAAACCTTATCGTCCGAGATGAGCTTCGTAGCAGCATTGACTGCCTCAGAAGCCTCGGATTTATTATCGGCCGTGACAAGCGTGATCTTTTTGCCGTCAATGCCGCCGGCATCGTTGATCTCATCGACTGCGAGCTTGAGGCCGTCGAGCGATGCCGAACCATAGTTCGCAACGTTGCCGGTCATCTCGAAGTTCGCGCCGACCTTGATCTCGTTGCTGTCGGACTGGCTGCCGCAGCCAGCGAGCACGCCGCCCATGAGCATCGTGCCCACGAGGACGCTGGCGAGTTTCAGACCTTTCTTGCTGAAATTCATATGAATTCCTCCCTTTTCTCTCCCTTGCAATTCTCTTATTGCGATTGCGATGAATTTATTATAGTTTACAGCTTTACATTAGTCAATACTTTTGTGCTAAAAAAATGTACTAATCAGCCGTTTTTGTTTTTCTGAAATGAACTTTTACTGTTTTCTATCACTCCATGTATCGTTGTCGCGGAATTTATATTAGGAAAGTTCACAGCAGGAATGTATGGGTTTACACTTTCACTGTATACAAAAAACGCAGCCGAAAGCTGCGTTTTCTCATGTATCTTTTTCGATTTTTAATCTTTGATGTAAATTTCAATGTCCTGACGGCCAAAAGCCAGTGCCTCTGCACGCGTGTCAAATGCGACATCGATGCGGTGTCCGTGAATCGCGCCGCCGATATCCTCGGCCACGGCATCACCGTAACCGGGAATATAGACATGTGTGCCGAGCGGGATGACATTCGGGTCTACGGCAATAATGCCATGACGCACGTGCGTTCCCATAGCTGTATACGCACAGTTGCCCGGGTCGTAGGCACTGTATCCCGTCGCATTGACATACATGGCCGTGCCGTCATCGTCCGACGATTCATATTCCTGACCGCCCGACAGCACTGCATATGTGCCATTGCCGCAGATGCCGTCTACCGTAAGGCCCTTCGCCTTCTGGAAGGATTTTATGGCATTCACCGTCTGATTGCCGCAGATGCCATCGGCTGTTCCCTGAAGCCAGCCCTGCTCAATGAGCAGGCTCTGGACCTGACGCACAGCCTGACCGCGAGATCCCTGCCGGACCAGGATGGATGATGCCATCGCGTCCGTCGAAAAGGAGAGCAGGAGGAACGCCGCTGCCAAAGGAATCACAAAATGAAATGGATTTCGCAAACGCAAACACCTCTCTCAAAAGCACCCGTACCATAATCGATATAGTCTATAATCCCTATTTTAACACATTGCGCATAAATCGGTCAAAACAAGTATCATTTGACAAGGTGCAGAGGCGGTGCCACGGGCTCTTTTGCCTCTGCCGGCGGTGTCTGCGGCAAATCCGACTCATGGTTTGTCTGGAAACCGTGATGGCAGATATTCAGCAAAATTCCCATGGATGCCATCGTAACGAGCAGTGATGAACCGCCATAACTGATAAACGGCAGCGGGATGCCGACGACAGGGAACGTGCCGCTGACCATAAAGAGATTGCCTGCGGCCTGTCCGACGACGAGCAGCATGATGCCGAGTGTCAAAATCTGGCCGTAGATATCGCGGGCACGGGCCGAGATGTAATAGCAGCAGACGGCCAGCATGAAGAACAGCAGAATGACAAGCAGGACACCGAGATAGCCGTGTTCCTGCGCGAAAATAGCAAAGGCAAAGTCCGTATGAGCCTCTGGCAGATATTCGTACTTGCTGACGCCCTCGCCGAGGCCCATGCCCCAGAGGCCGCCCGAACCGATGGTCGACATCGACTGTACGGCCTGATAGCCGACTCCCTGTGCATCGCTCCACGGATCATACGTGATGAGCACGCGCTTTAAGCGGTACGGCTGCAGGATGATGAGTCCCCCGATACTGCCAATGACGACAAAAAACAAGACCTTGACCTGTTTCCAGGGGATGCCGACGAGAAAGGCCATGAGCAGAGGCACGCCCAAAACGATGCAGGCCGTGCCCATATCCGGTTCCAATTCGACGAGACCTGCCATGACAATAATGATCCAGTACGGCGGTGCTTTGAGCAGATTGATTTTCTTCTCCATCTTCATCATGACCGTCAGAAATTTCGCCGCAATCAGGATGGCCGTAAGCTTGGCAAATTCGGCCGGCTGCACGCTGAAGCCCGCAAAGGACAGCCAGCGTCTCGCGCCATTGACAACCGTGCCGACGCCGAGGACCAGCACGAGGGCCCCTATCGTGATAATCAGCAGCCACTGCGTGATGCTCTGCCAGCGGTGATAATTAATGCGGCTGCAGGCAAAGCACACGGCAATGCCCAAGATCAGCCAGACGACATGGCGGATCAGGAAATAATACGGATTGTTGAAGCTCGTCGTAGCGAGGACGAAGCTCGAGCTGAAGACATTGATGGTGCCCAGCAGGAGCAGGACCGCCATGATGACAATGACGGGTTCTGATTCATTACGCCACGGCGTTTTGCGAATCAGCATCAAAATGCCCCCTTAATCCTCTTTCTGAGCCGTATGCTCATCCTGTTCTGCAGCGGCGCCCTCGGCCGGAGCCTCGAAAATAACCTCGCAGCGGTTGATTTTCTCACCAAAACCGCTGAATTTGCGCTCGTACTCCGTCATGATATTGTCCGGGCGGTTCTCCGCGTGCAGGTCATACGAAACATCCTGCACCTTGAGTCCGGCCTCGGCAAACTGCTCAAGCGAAAAGTCAAACAAGGGACGGTTATCCGTCTTGAAGTGGAGCTCGCCGGGCTTTTTGAGCAGACGGCGGTACTTTTCAAGGAAGCCCACATGCGTCAGACGGCGTTTGGCATGACGCTTTTTCGGCCATGGGTCGCAGAAGTTGATGTAGAAGCGGTCAACTTCGCCCTCGGCGAAAATATCTTCAATATGGTTGATGTCAAAGACGAGCAGACGCACATTCTTGAGTTCTTTCTCCGCAATCTTTTTGGCAGCGGAATACAGCACATCCTGCTGCATCTCAATGCCGATAAAATTGATTTCCGGATGGCGCTCCGCCATCTGACTGATGAAATCGCCCTTGCCCGTGCCGAGCTCAACATGAAGAGGGGCCTGACGGCCAAAGATTTCCGCCCATTTGCCCTTCTTCTCCTCGCCGATTTCCTGGTCACGGCTCACGACAAAATCATCAAATTCGTGAATGGCTTCATCCACCCACGGTTTTCTTCTTAAACGCACAGTTTTCCTTATCCTTTCGCGATGATTTGATTATCCCTTATGTTCTAGTGTACCCTGTTTCATTTTTTCTCAAGGTTGTACTTCTTGAGATAGCGGTAAAGCGTCACGCGGCTGACATTCAGGAGATTTGCGAGACGGCTGACATTGCCGCCGGCTGCCTGCCAGGCCTTGACGAAGACCTCTTTGTCTTCCTTCCATTTGTTGTCCGGCTTGACGTCGCCCATAAGGCTGATATCCTCCGGTGCAATCGTGTTTTTCGGCGTATTAAAGAACGCATATTCCAGCACACTCTGCAGCTGCTTGATGTTGCCCGGCCAGTCGTATTCTTCCAGTACCTCAGCCGTCTCCGGCAGAATGCGCTTTGGTCTCATCTGATGCTGTTCCGCAAGTTCTGCCACAATGTGGTCCGCGAGTTTCGGAATATCCTCGCGGCGGCTCCGAAGCGGCGGTACGCGCACGACGCTCTTCGAGACGATTTCATAGAGCTCCGGGGAAAAGAGGCCGCGTTCCGTCAGGCGCTTGAGGTCGCTGTCACAGGCAGCGATGATGCGCACATCGATGTCGCGTTCCACCTTCTCGCCGATGCGGTGTGTCTTGCCCGTCTTCAGCGCATGGGCCAGCTCGACGGCAATTGGGCGCGGCAGTTTCTCGATTTCATCGAGGAAGAGCGTACCGCCGGAGGCGAGCTCCAGCCGGCCCTGATGGCTGACATCCGGCCCCATGACAATGCCGAAGAGTTCCTGCTCGAGGATTTCCGGCGTCGCATCGCCGCAGCGCAGCGTGATGAGCGGCCCCGCAGCGCGCGGGCTGGCCTGATGGATGCCATGTGCCATGCGCTGCTTGCCAGTGCCGGCCTCACCCTGAATCAGGATATGATGCTTGTTCTTGGCCACGCGTGCCGCCTTGGCGCGGACACTCGCGAAAGTCGTACCCTCGCCGACCATCGAATTGAGGCTGTATTTTGCCGTATAGCCGGCAGCGTGCGCGACGAGTGTGCGCAAATCCTCAATGGGCATCGAAACGACGACGACGGATTCCACAGCGCGGTCCGCATCGCGTTCGAGCGGCACGACCGTCGTGATATCCTCATACGTCTTCTTCGGCGTAATCCAGGTGACTTCCTTATTATAGGAGGGAACACCGTTAAAGCCTTTGTAAATCGGCGTATGCTGGTAGTTCATGATGACATCGTTGAGATTCGACGTGTACTTCCTGTCCTCGCCTTTCTTCGCGCCGATGCCCTCAAGGCGCGTATGGCCGAGCTTGTTCGCATAGGCGACTTCGCCGCCCGGCATGACATGATACACGGCAAACGGCGTCGCATCGAGGATGGCCTCCTCCGCCTTGATGCGCACGGCCTCCGTCAGATGCGCCTCCAAGGCATTTTTCATCGTCAGCAGCAGGGAGATGATGGCATCCTGCGGCATCGGTACCTGCTCCATGGAAACCAGCGTGATGATGTAATGGAATTCCCCGTTGACCTTGATTGGTGCCGAGCAGGCATCGCCGAGCTGGCATTCCTTGACCCACATCTCCGGCCCGAACAGCCAAAACGGCGTCTGATGGGCATAGGCCACACTGATGCTCGATGTGCCAACATCCTCGATGCCGACGCGCACGCCTTCAATCTCACCCGGCGTCATCTGGTAGAACGGCAGCGAATAACTCTTTAATACGCGGCAGTCCGAATCGATGAGCAGCAGCGACAGATTGTACTCCTGAAAGAACTCGCGGATATCTTCGCTGAGTCCGCTCAAGTAGTCGATGGCATCCTTATGCTTGGCCTGCAGCTTGGCAAACTGCTCTTTTGACATCTTGCGCGAAACATCCATCGTCTCGGTGCCGATGCCGAGTTCCCGGCTCTTCAGCCAAGATTCCGCCACCCAAGGATGAACATTCGGATCAATGACGCCATCCTCGACAAACTTGCGGTAGTAGCCCTCAAGTTTTCCCCTGCTGCGATGTTCTCGTATCATAAAAATCCCCCCTGCATCATATTAGAGCCCTGCGGCTCTGCATATGACAGAAATTATTGGAAAGTTTACAGTTTTACATAAATCAGCATATATAGAAAAGCTGTACCTTATATTTTAACAATCATCGCCCTCACCTGCAATTCTTTTTGCAAAAAAGTTTACAAAACGGTATAATATGGAGTGATTCAATGTAAATGCAAAGGCAGGGAAAATTCCATGGCAAATCAGTATAAGAAGCTCCAGAAGAAGCTTTACGACAAGAAAAAACCGGATGACAAGAAAAAAGAGCCGAAAATCGGCAAGGATTATCCAATCATTGCCCTGATTGTGCTGACCGTCATCGTCAGCATCTTAGGCTGGGCGAACTTCGACAATATGAACCGCGCGATGTACGTCCTTTTAGCGGCCTCTCTGATTCTGACGTATGTACGCCGTCATGCAAAACTCACGGAAGTACAGGCCGTCTTCGTCGAACGCGCCAGTGCCGTCAGCATCGGCTTCGCGATTGCGCTGTTCTTCATCGTCCTCTATTATCAGATTTTCGCTTAATCACTCCTATAAAAATAACCCATCAGGTCAAAGCCCGATGGGTTATTTTTATGCATGAAGCATGAGGGATTATTTATGCTCCCAGATATCGACACGGCGGTTGTCAGCCTTGCCCTGCTCCGTTGCGTTGGAAGCAACCGGATTGTTCTCGCCCTTGTAGTTGAGGTTCAGGCGGCTGCTGCTTACGCCGTTATCCTCAGCGTATTTGGCAACGTTATCGACACGGCGTTTCGAGAGGTCTTCGTTATATTCCTGCGAAGCATCGGAATCCGTGTTGCCGATGAGCTTAAACGTGGAATCCGGATGAGCCTTAGCGACAGCGACGAAGTTAGCAAGTTTCTGAGACTCAGAAGCCAGCGGCGTATCTACGTCAGATGCGAAATGAATCGTATCGAGATAATAGTCATTGTAGACGTGCTGCGGTACGACCGGCGTCTCTACGACCGGAGCAACTGGCTCAGGCTCTGTAATCGGTGCTGGAGCCGGAGCTGCCTTGTGGCCGCCGAAGCGATAGCTCAGGCCAACGAGGAAGCCGCGGTACTTGATGTTGTTGTCTTCATCAAGCTTCGTATCGAGGTAACGATAGCCGGCATTGAGGTCCCAATCGTTGTTGATCGTGTAAGCAAGACCCGTTTCCCAGAGGGACGTCTTCTTCGTGCCGACAGCACCGTCAGCATAGAAAGCCAGATTCTTGGCAATGTCAAACTTCGTAGCGAGACCGAGCTGGGCAACGTTGTTCGTCGTATCCTTGAAGCCTTTCAGGGAGTTGTCGAACTTGTTGCTGATGCGGTTCCAGCCGGCAAAAACAGCTGCGTTCTTGCCGAGGCTGTAAGCGAGGTTGACTTCGTGCTCATCGCCCGTCGTCTTGAAGTCATTCATCTTCGTGTTGAGATCATGGTAGTCATAGCGCAGAGCCCATTTGTCGGACAGAGCATAGCCGAGGCCGCCATTGAAATTCCATTTCGAGCTGCTGTCAAGACCAGCCGTCTTTGCTTTTGGTGCCCAGGCACCGAGATCGAGCTGCCACTCGCCCTGCTGCCACTGCGTCTGCGGAGCAGCACTTGCCATCGTAGCCATCGTGGCCATTGCAGCAAGAGTTGCTACAAGTGCTTTTTTCTTCATAAAGAACCCCTCTTCTCTTTACTAGAATTACTAGAGATGATATCAAAGGGATATAACATACACCCTTCGATTCCCTAGTATAGCACTAATATATGCGTTGGAAAGACTATTTGAGTATTTTTCTCAAAAGTTTAATCTTTGCTTCTCTTTGTTTTTATGTTGCCGAATCTTTATTTTAAGATAACGGCTGTATATATTAAAATCTTAAAATACAGCTGTAACCTCGACTTCGCAGAGAGCACCTGCCGGCAGGTCCTTGACCGCTACGCAGCTTCTGGCCGGTTTCGAGATGAAATGCTTGGCATAGACTTCATTGAAGGCCTTGAAATCCGCAATTTCTGCGAGGAAACACGTCGTCTTGACGACATGACTCATATCCGTGCCTGCTTCCTTGAGCACGGCCTCAACATTTTTGCAGCACTGCTCAGCCTGTTCCTCAATCGTCGTGGCGACAATCTTTCCCTCCGCCGGATTGATGGCAATCTGCCCTGAGCAGTAAAGGACGCCGTTTGCCTCAATGGCCTGACTGTAGGGACCGACAGCTGCCGGAGCCTGATTCGTGTGGATGACTTTCATCGTGATTCCTCCTTATGACAAATGCTTAACAATATAACAAAACCGCAGGCGAACCTGCGGTTTCGAGCTTCTATTTTATTTTACAACATCAGGCGTTATGTTACAAGTTTACAACTTGTCTCTCTTATGCCCTTAAGCCTTCATGCGCGGCACGACCATGTGGCCGCGCTCAATTTCCTTGCGGTGGCAGTGCGGGCATTCGTTCTCGATGATGCCCGTGTAGCCGCAGACAGGGTCGCGGTCCACCGGATGATTGATGGAGAAATAGCCCATGTTGGCATCGTGCATGGCGCGTACGACGGCTTCAAAGGCCTTGACATTCTTCGACGGGTCGCCGTCCATCTCGATGTAGGCGATGTGGCCGGCATTCTCGAGCGCGTGATACGGCGCCTCGATGCGGATTTTGTCGATGGCCTTGATGGGGTAGTAGACCGGCACATGCGAGGAATTCGTCATGTACTCGCGGTCCGTGACGCCCGGGATAATACCATATTTTTTGCGGTTCGCACGCTGGAACTGACCTGCCGTCGATTCTGCCGGTGTGCCAAACGTCGACCAATTGCGGTGTTCCGCTTCCGTATAAGCATCCGTGCGCTCACGCAGATGACCGACAATTTTGAGTCCGAGCTCCTGTGCTTCCTCACTCTCGCCATGATGCTTGCCGATGAGGGCCTTGAGGCATTCGGCAAGGCCGCAGAAACCGATGGAATACGAAGCATGCTTCAGGACTTCCTTGATGGAATCCGTTGGCTTCAGTTTCTCACTGTCCATCCAGACGCCCTGTCCCATGAGGAACGGATAGTTGTAGACGTGCTTCTGCTCGATGATGGCAAGGCGTGAGAGCAGGTAATCGTGGCTGATGTCAATATAATGGTCGTAGAGCTCCCAGAATTTCTTGAGATCGCCCTTGGCCTCGAGTGCGAGCTTTGGCAGATTGATCGTCGTGAACGAGAAATTGCCGCGGCTGCCCGATTCCTCCGGACCATTGACATTGCTCATGACGCGCGTGCGGCAGCCCATCGTCGCCACGACGCTGTTGTAATCGCCCGGTTTGTAGTACTGCAGGTTGTACGGCGCGTCGATGTTGACGAAGTTCGGGAACAGGCGCTTCGCGCTGACCTTGCAGGCCTTGAGGAACAGGTCGTAGTTCGGGTCGCCCGGGTTGTAGTTGACACCGGCCTTGAGCTGGAAGACCGAAATCGGGAAAATCGGCGTCTCGCCGTAGCCGAGGCCCGCCCAGATGGCATTGAGGACCTCGCTGATGACGAGGCGGCCTTCAGGCGACGTATCCATGCCGTAGTTGATGGACGAGAACGGCACCTGTGCGCCGGCGCGGCTGTGCAGCGTGTTGAAGTTGTGAATCAGGGCCTCCATAGCCTGATGCGTCTCTTCAATGACATCGGCGCAGGCCAGATGGTAGATGTTGTTCGCATCAATGACGACATCCGTCGTCGGCTTGTGATATTCATCGGCCAGAATCTCTTCGAGTGCCTTCATGATGGCCGCGATGCTCTCCTTGGCCTTCGGGTCGTCATCACTCTCCGTGAAATGGCATTTCGTGAGGTCGAGATGTTCCTTGAAAATCTTCTTGAACGCAGTAAAATCGCGGAACGGGTCCATGCCGAAACGATAAATCAGAGCCTTGTGTGCCTCATCGTAAACGGCCTTCTTGAAGGATTTGCGCACGCCCTCAGCCATCGCGTAGTCAAAGGCATTGATGCTCTGACCGCCGAACATATCATTCTGGTTCGACTGAATGGCGATGCACGCCAGCGATGCATAGGCGCGAATTGAATTCGGCTCACGCAGGAAGCCGTGGCCCGTGGAAAAACCGCCGTGGAAGAGCTTCAAAAGGTCAATCTGGCAGCAGTTGAAGGTAATCAGCGAGAAATCCTTATCGTGAATATGGATGTAATTCTCGCGGTCGGCCTCGGCGTATTCCTCATCGAGCACGTAATTGTCGACAAAGTGCTTGGCTCCCTCGGCACCGAGCTTGAGCATGATGCCCATCGAAGCATCCGTATTGATGTTCGCATTATCGCGCTTGAGGTCAGAGTCGACGGAATCCGCAAAGAAGATATCGCGGTACGACTCCATCAGATGTTTCTGTGCTGCGCGGCGTTCCGCATGCTTCTGACGGTATGTGATGTACTTTTTGGCGATATCGTAAAAATCGTACTTCATGAGCTCCTGCTCGACGATATCCTGAATTTCCTCGACGCTGACATTGTCGCGGTCCTGAATATCCCATTCGACCTGGCTCGTCACCTCGTCGATATCTTTTTCGGACATCGTATTGCCGCCATCGTTATTTGCCCCAGCGATGGCATGATAAATTTTTTCACGGTTATATGGCACAGTGTGCCCGGAGCGTTTGGTTACGGTCTTCAGATTCATAGCTAACGACACTGCTTAATCCGGCTCATATTGTGCAGTGTCTTTCCGCCTCCCCCTAGATATTGTGGTTTATTTGCTTGTGACAGGTATATATTGTAGCAGAGAACGGCCTGTCTGGCAATCATGAAAATCACCGTGACAAACCAAAAACACCGGCTTTGTGCTCCGCTATACAGATTACGGCGGATTTTACGAGCCATTATCAAATTGACGAACGACACGATTTCAGGTAAAATGTATCGGGATTTCTTATCAATCGACAAACAACTAATTAATTAAAGAAGCTGGATTTTTATTCTGAAGCGCTGTCCGTGAAAAGCCGCGGCAGCCGCTGGAACCGAGGTCAAAGACACAATGCATATTTCTACAGAGGGACAAGACCGTCTCATCCGCTGGCTGACGGCAGCAGCAATCTACTACATCTGCCTAATCGCCTTTTACATTGATATTGGACAGGATATGGGTGCGGACTATTTCATCCCGGTTTTCCTGCCCGTCATGCTCGGGCTCGTACTCGTGCAGTACGGTACACGCGTTCCGTTATTTTCCTGGGCAACTCTGCCAAATCTCATTACAGGGCTTGCCTGGTGCAGCGCCTTTCCACTGCTCTACACCTGGACGTATCATCAGGACTGGTATATGTCAAAAATTTGTTTCGACTTTCTCGTCGGCACATCTGAATTTTTGCTGCTCACCTCTCTTGAGGGTGCACTTTTCCGCCTCGGCCACGAAAAAATCATCGCGGGGCTCATGGCCCTTTTAAATCTCTTCGGCATCGTGATCCCGTTCATCCAATATGCATATTACTGCATTGTCTGGCACTGCCTGTCACCGGCCTCGCTCATGGCCCTGTACCTGACGAACTGGCGCGAGAGCATTGACTTCATCGAATCGAATGTCGGCGTCGTGCCGGCCATCATCATCATCGCGGGGCTCCTGCTGTTTCTCTATGCCTGCTGGCGCGGCCACATGGCCTTTGCCCGCCGCCTCGAAGAGGAAGATTCCACGGCCGGACGCATGGGCGCTCTGTTCCTGCTCGTCGTCGCCACGATTGCTTCGCTCTGGTGGTACGTGCCGCAGACCTCGATTGCCGACCTCTGGAATGATGTCGATACCTATGTCAAACAGACGCAGACCTACAGCCTGAACTACGAGGAACGTTTCGCGAGCCTTTCGATTGAAGGCACGCAGACGCTTGCTGCCAAATCTCCCGGCACGGTCATCGTCGTCATCGGCGAATCCGCTTCGCGCAATTATATGAAGGCCTTCACGCCAGACTATGCCTACGACGATACGCCCTGGCAGAGCCAGCAGCTCACGAATCCTGATTTCCTGTTCTTCCAGAACGCCTACTCCTCATGGTCACAGACCGTCCCCGTCCTGCAGCGCGCGCTGACAGAACAGAGTCAGTACAATGACAAAGAGTTCTTCAATTCGGCTTCGATCATCGATGTTGCGAAAAAGTCGGGCTATAAGACCTACTGGTTCAGCAATCAGGGCCGCTACGGCCAGTACGACAGCGCCATCACGCTCGTCGCCAAGACAGCCGACCACTCCGAATGGACAGACGACTCCTACAACTTCTCGGATAAATACGATGAGACGCTGCTGCCTTACCTCTCGCAGGTTGACCCGAGCCAGAACAACTTCATCGTGCTTCACATCATGGGCAGCCACATTTACTACAACAACCGCTATCCGGAAGAATTCAACAAATTCCAGGGCGAAGAAGGCTCCTCGACGATGACTTCAGAAGCTTCGTATGCCAACAGCATCCTCTACACCGACTACATCCTCTCGCAGATTTTCGATTACGCAAAGAAAAACCTCAACCTGCAGGCCATGGTCTACTTCTCCGACCACGGCGAGAACCTGACCATCTCGCATAATCCGGATGTCTTCAGCTTTGATATGGTCCGCATCCCGATGTGGATATACCTCTCGCCTTCTTACCAGCAGGCTCTGCCAACCCGCACAAACGTGCTGCGCAGCCATGAGAGCCGCTATTTCACGAACGATATGCTCTATGACACAATTGCCGGTATTCTCAATGCTCCATCCCAGCGCTACGACCCGGGTCAGGACCTCTCGAGCAACGGCTACCGCTTCAACCGCGACAACCTCACGACCATGCTCGGTCAGTATCAGCTGAACACGGACCCTGACGGCAATCCTGAAAAATAATATTTCCTTTCTTTAAATAAGAAGCAAAGACAGGCCCCGCTGCACAATGTGCGGCGGGGCCTGTCTTTTTGAGTAATTCTCTATCGTCACGTTAGGGAACGAAGAGGGGCTTATTTTGCCTGTTTCTGGGCTGCCATGGCCTGAAGTTCCGGTTTGAATTCCTCGACCAGTTTCTTCTCGGCCTTAGCGCCTTTCGACAGGGCGTTGTAGATGATCTCCGCCATCTCGTAGCGGGTCATCGTGCGCTCACCATGGAATTTGCCATCGGCATAGCCCTGAACGATGTCATTGCCAGCGAGGCGCGACACTGCTTCATATGCCCAGTGGTTGGCCGGAACATCCGGGAAATCCTTGGACATGCTCGGATTGAGGACCGAGAGCAGGGCATCCATGCGAGCCGTGAGGTTATCCACCTTGGAACGAAGGTCATTGTTCTCCGCAAGAGCTGCCTTGAGTTTCTTATCCTTCTCATGGTTGCCGCCCTTGCCGAGGCGGAGAGATACACCGCCGCCGACCATATTTTCATCGTTGCCGAAGGTCGTCGAGAGGTTGAACATGACATCCTCATTCGGGCGATAGAACGCGCCGACTGCTGCTGCTGTCTCCCCTTTATAGTTGCCGACTGCGGCCGCTACATTCCACTTCGAATCCTCATCGAACTCCAGCGGATGCAGGTTGGCCATAGCGGCTGCATTCGCACCGACTTTGTCGATACGGCTGTCCATCTTATCGACGCGGTTTTCAACATTCGTGACGCGGTTCTCGACGCCATCCACACGGTTCTCCACAGTCGAAACCCTCTGGTTCGTGCTATAGAGCTGGCTGCCATTGACAGCATCCGTGCTCGCCGCGGAAAGATCGCCGGCGGCGACATTCGTGACTTTCTGGTTATTGGCGTTAATGCCATTCGCATCGATGTAAGTCGTGTCACCGACTTTGTAGGAACTTGCCGTGACAGAGCCAGTCACCGCAGCATTGCCGCCAACCGTGAGGTCTTTCTCCATCGTGACAATATCCTTGAAGGTTGCAGGACCGTCGAACGTAGACGTGCTCGTAACATAGAGCGTATCCGTCTTCGTGCCGCCCGTGACATCAAGACCGCCCTTCGTGACCGTCACCTTGTCGTTAAAGGTCGAAGTGCCGTCAACCTCCAGCGTCTTCTCCATCTTGACCGTGTCTTTGAACGTCGATTTGCTGTTGACTGTCAAAGTCGTGTCTGCGCCTTCCTTACCAAGCGTCGTGTTGCCATCGACCGCAGCATTGCCGTGGACACCGAGGTCCTTGAGAACATCTGCATAATCCATCGTGGCCTGACCGGTCGTCAGCGTATTGCCGGAAATTACCGTATTCGAAGCCGAACCTTCTTTAACAGCTGTGTTGTGATCCGTGTTCTCGAAGGTCGTGCCGCTGTCATTGGTAGTAATCGTGGTCTTGCCTACGATATCTTTGATGCTAGTCGTAGCTGTATTTTCGATTTCAGCCGCGCTGTTGGAGAGTTTCTCCGTTGCCGTATTGCTGATATTCTTAGCACTCAGGCTGCTGTCGCCAGTAACCGACGTGCTCTGGTCGCCACCGATAGTGTTGACTTGATTGCCCGTGACTGCGTGGTTTTCGCTGCCGCCAACTTTCGTGCTCAGATCGGACTTGTAATCTTCCGTAACTTTACCTGTAACGGTGGTCTTCATTTCACCGCCGACAGTCGTAGTCAGGTCCTTACCGACTGTGTTGGTCATATTTTCCGCAGCTTTGTTGACAATATTCTTGGCATCATTGGCAATCGTACCATTCTTAGCCGTATTGGTGATATCCGTAGAAGTCTGCTTCACGCTGGTGCTGTTATCACCTTTAGAAACATTCGACTGAACAAAACCATTGTCAGCATCTTTAAGGATATTGACGATGCTGTCACCACTGACCAAGGTATCGTTAAAGGCTCCGGCCGTCTTAGTCGAGGCGCTGAACTTCGTGTCGCTGGCTTTGATGACCTGTACACTCTGGTCGACCGTATTGTTCGTATTGTTGGCCTTCGTGCCATCCGTGATGGAAGAAGCAAGGCTCTTCGCGTCCTGATTGACAACAGTCGTATTTGTGCCATCCGTTACCGACGAAGCAATCTGAGCTGCTTTCTGCAGATTGTTGGACGTATTCGTACCATCCGTGATATTGGTGTTCGTCTGACCCGCGATTGTGTCAATCGTGGTCTTCGTATCACCATTTGTGAGCTGCGATTTCTCCTCACCTGCACCGCGCAGATACGAAGCGGTCTTACCATCTTCCTGACTCATTTCTTCCTGAGTCTGGCTGGAAGTCTGAGTTGAGGTGTTCGTTCCATAATCATTGGAAACTTTGTTGACGATGGAGCTCGCTGCCTCCGTCTCAACATCGAGGGCCTTATTCGTAATCTTGTTCTTCGCCGTATTATTGATGTTTTCAGCGGTCAGGCTGCTGTCGCCGGTGACATTCGTCGTCTGGCTGCCGCCAACCGTCGTACTCATATTGCCCGTCGTGCTGTTCACGATACCGCTTGCATCCCAAGTCGTGTACGTGTCATCACCATAAGCCGTTTCGACTTTATCGTTATTGACGAGAACTTTGTTCGTGCCAACCTGGTTCGTGACGCTGTTCGTACCCGTATTGGTAATGTCCGCGGCGTCATTTGTGATGGCCTTGTCCGCAGCCGTGTTGGCAATGCCATTTTCATTCATGACCGACTTCACAACCGAGCCATCGCCAATCTGCATCGTGACAGACTCACTGGCCGTATTCGTGATAGTCTTCGCGTCATTAGTCAGAGCTTCTGCAGCCTTATTGGAAATATTCTTAGCTTCATTAGTGATAGTACCATTTGCTGCAATGTTGCTGATATTACCATTCGTCGACGTATTCGTGATATTCTCAGAAGCCGTGTTCGTCAGGTTCTTGGCATTGTTGGAAATCGTACCATGCTCAGCCGTATTGACAATATCCGTAGCAGTCTGCGTCGTCGAAGTGGAGTTGTCGCCATTCTTGACTTCACTCGTGATATTATCGACTTTCTGATCGACCTTGGCATATTCCGTATCCGACTTATTGATCTGATTGAGGATTTCGCTGACATTCTGCTTGAACGTGGAGCTCAGACCCTCTTTGTTTGCCAAAATGCTGCTGGATTCCGTAGCCGACTGCGTGGCCGTATTGGTATTTTTATCGGCATCCGTCAGCGTGCTCTGAGACTGCGTTGCGGTCTGCGTGGAGAGATTGCTATTTTTCTCGGAATCAATGGCCTTGGAAGTTACGCCGCTGCCTTCCACAAACATTGTGCTCTTCTTCCAGTTCTTATCTGCATCCGTAGTCGTTGCCCAAGTGGAAGTACCGTTTTCGTCATAGTCGAAGGCACTTTCTTTCTCGCTGCCATCTTTGGTGCTGGTAGCTTTCTTGTAGCCCGTGATTTCACCGGCTGTCACTTTCGTGCTGGCCGTAACGTTGTTATCACCTACGATACCGTTCTTCGTCATGTCGATTTCATCGACGTTGAGTTTTCCTTTAACCGTGAGGTCACCGCCCACTTCAGCGTCACCCGTGGTTTTTAAAGTACCCGTTTCAACACTGCCGGAGGTAATCTTACCGCTGGCAGTAATATCTTTAGCACCCATCAAGCTGCCATTTTTCATGGTCGCTGTGCCATCAGTTACTTCGGCCCCTTTCAGGGTTCCCGTGGCAGTTACGTCTTTTGCCGACACATCGCCGGAGAAAGTACCATCTTTGGCACTGAGGTCGCCGGAGAAAGTGCCGTCCTTGGCACTGAGGTCACCGGAGAGCGTTGCATCTTTCGCCGTGATATCCCCACTAAAGGTTGCGTCTTTGGCGTAAAGATCGCCCTTCGTCTGGATGGTGCCGGTCCCGGCATCCAGGCTGGTTACGGTGGTATTGCCACTGGCGTCTACCGTGAATTTGCCGTTGGCCCCTTTAATTCGACCGTCAGAGCTCATAGCTGCCTTGGCTGCATCAAAGTCATCCCCGCCGGTGTAAACGCCGTTGGCATCCATTACACTGCTGTTGGTACCGACCTTGATGCCCTTTTCGTTCAGGGTAACCTGGTTGTCCTTGCCCTTGTTCAGAATCATTTCACTGGCATCGGTCTTGGACGTCGTGATCGTACCATTCTCATCGATGGTCGTCGTGTTCTTCTGCAGAACGTTTTCGTCATTCAGGCTCAGACCATTATTGACAGCTTCCGTCAGCTTCGTGTCCGCCTCCACGCGGGCTTTCTTTTCCGCAGCGTCAGCAGCATTCAAAGCATTAAAACCATTGGCCATATTGGTATTGATGGTATTGAAGCCATCTGCCATATTCTGATTGACCTGTGCAATAACTTTATCCTGAGCCTTATCCGCACCGATGCGGGCTGCCGTTTCCTTGGCAAGAGCCGTATCGAGCGCCTGTACATTCTGACCTACTTTATTGTTGGCTTTTACAACAGCGCCGTCCTGTACTGAAGCATCATCTTTGCTGACGTAGGTAGCTGCGGCATCCTGCTGCAAATAGTTCTTCACTTCCGTGATACGGTTGTCCAGAGCCGTATCGCTGGCTTTGATTTCATCATGGATAGCATTGGCTTCGTTCGTGATCCGTTCGTTCAGTTCATTGTCTTTCGCTTCACGAGTCTGAGCTTCCGTAGTAAGGTCACCCTGCAGTTTGTTCGTGGTTTCATGGATAGCATTAGCTTCATTCGTGATTTGTTCACTCAAAGCCTTATCCCCATCTTCACGAGCCTTAACTTCCGTATTCAGACCTTCCTGCAATTTGTTTGTAGTTTCATGGATAGCATTGGCCTCATTCGTGATGCGCTCATTCAGCTCATTATCGGCAGCTTTCCGTGCCGTTTCTTCGGATGCTACTTTACGGTAGGTATAAGTTTTCGCTTCATTTACTTTATTGTCCGTTTCAGTCTTGGTATAAACATCAGAAGCATTGGCTTTTGCTGCTACTGCATCTGCATTGGCTTTGACCTGCGTATCGAGAGCGGAAAGGTTAGACCCAACGCTGTTAGTCTGAACTACGTAGTTTTCGGTCTTCGTAGTATCATCATAAACAGCTTCTGCTTCTACTTTCCCTGCTACCGACACATCACCGGTAGAAGTGATATTCCCCGTAGAGATTGAACCGGAAGTCAATTGGCCACGAATTTTCACATCTTTGACGGTCTGGTTTTCATTGGTCCCTACAATCAGGTTCCCATCTTTGGAAACATGCAGGGCCGTGCTGGTCTTCTGATCCGTCATGGCCTGCCTGATGGCATTATCGCCATCTTCACGAGCGGTTGCTTCAGCGGCAAGGCTATGCTGCAGCTGATTTGCGGTTTCAGCATTGGTTTTCACCTGTTCATCGAGAGCATTGATGTTCTGGCCTGCCGTATTACCGGCCGTTACATAGGTGCCGCTGGTCAGGGTATTATCGACGACGCCCTGCATGCCGACGACTTTATTCTTGGCCGTAATATTGGTCTGAGAAACAATTTCCTTACCATTGATAGTGGACTGGGAAGTCAAGGTGCCTTTGACCAGGGCATTGCCATCGACGTTCAGGTTGCCACGACTGTTAAGATTGCCGGCATTGACGGCTCCGCCAATATTGGCATTATGGCCTACTTCGATAGAATTCGTGACTTTTGCAGAACCAGCGGCAAGGTTGTCGTTAACCGTAGTGGTTTTCGTTTTTTCGTCATAGTTAAGACCTGCTGTCTTGTCTGCTGAAATTTTTACAGCATCGGCATTGGCTTTCACTTGAGTATCCAACGTGCTCAAGTTCATGCCAACTGTGGTATTCTGTTTAATATAATTACCTGTTTTCGTAGTGTCATCGTAAACACCATCTGCTTCTACTTTACCATCCTTTACTGTAATATCCCCTGTTGCTGTGATATTACCAGTAGAAACACTGCCAGACTTCAACGCACCGCGAATCGCAATATCTTTGACCTGCTGTTTTTCATTCGTGCCGACAATCAATTTACCATCCGTGGTAACGTGAAGTGCTTTATCGGTTTTTTCGTCTGCCATTTTTTGTTCAATGGCCGCATCCGTTCCGTCTTTTGTATAAACCGTCTGCTCCGCATTGGAAGTATCTTTTACCGTCACTTCCTGCGTTGTCGCCGGAGCTGCCCAAACGGTGCTGTAGTCCACAGGCGCGAGCAGCACGGCGGCGGCCGCGAGGGCGGCGGCGGTTACGCGCACGCCGGTGTGAGCAGCCTTGGTGTTGGCCTTGGCATACTCAGAGACGACGACGTAGCAGTGCTTGGTCTTGCTCCAGATGACTTTAAAGATTCTGTTCATAAATTGCATCCCCTTTCGAATTACTCTTGTCTCGCTATTTAGAAAACACACGTGATTCATAATCGTGCATTAATGGGAAGCGTTGTATTTCCTGCTTCCCGCTTAGGACACTTTAAAAATAGCATAAGAAAAGGCCCCTTGGGGGCCGAGTAACACGAAATGGCGGTTTTTTGTCTTAAAATATCATTAAAACATAATGTTTTAACTTGCTTATGACAAAAAACCGCCCCTTTAGGATGATTTTATTCTTTATCAGCAAAATACGGGATTATCATATTAAGTTTAAATTAAAACAATTCGTTCTAAAGCATTCATGCCAAAAAACCGCCCTTTCAGGACAGTTTGCTCTTCTGCCTCGGAAAAGACGGTATAATGGAATTAAATCAAAACAACGAAACAAGTTGAAAGGTGTGAATGCCATGCTGCATGTTGCGATCTGCGACGACCAGCAGGATCAAATCAAGAAGATCCGCGCGGCGTCCGAAAAATATTTTGCTACAAAAAACGAGACGGTCTCTTATCAGGCCTTTGACAATGCCTCTGCTTTTGTCGATGCCATCGACCAGGGGGCTCTCTTTGATATTGTACTGCTCGATGTCTGCATGCCGGGCCTGCTCGGCACGGAGGTTGCGCGCGAGCTGCGCAGCCATCACAGCCGCGCCGAAATCATCTTCCTGACGACGAGTGATGAATTTGCCGTGGATGCCTTTGCCGTGAAAGCGACGGATTACATTCTGAAGCCCTTTGCACAGAATCAGTTCAACAAGGCCATGGACCGGGCCCTTTCCTTTATCCGGCAGCGCAACAGTGCCAAGGTCATTTTCCGACTGGTCGGCGGCGGCGTGCGCGTCGAGGAAATCGCCAATATCCTCTACTTTGAGAGCCACGGCCATATCCTCAAGACGTATCTCGCCGACGGCTCGACGCTCGAGACGCGCAAGTCGAGTCAGGAGATGAAGGAATACCTCGACAAGATTGCCCCCGGTCAGTTCGCCTCACCGAACAAAGGGTATCTCGTCAATCTCGGTGCCATCCACCTCATCAAGGCCGACTATGTGGAGCTTGCCGGCCACCAAATCCCGCTTGGCAAGCGCAAGTACCGCGACTTTCAGGAGCTTTACTTCCAATTTATGTTTGCCCCGACGATGGACAGCTGACCCCATTCAGCCTTCTTCCTGAACTTCCAGGCTGCTGAGCGGCACCTGCATGTACGTCATGAAAAAGCCGCCCTGCTGCCGGCAGAGAACGCTTGCATCGTATTTATCGCGGAAACGCGCAAGCGACTGCATGCCGATGCCATGCCCCTTGACGTGCGTGACGGGCAGGCCCTCTTCATTCAGGGGCACGGGCGCATCAAAGCGATTTTTTACGAGGATGTTCAGAGACGGCCCCTGACGCAGAGCCAGTACTGTGATGCTGCGCTCCGTTGGTTTCTGTTTCTGGCTTGCAATCAGGGCGTTTTCCACGAGATTTGACAGCACAATGGAGAGATCGCCGCTCGCGGGCAGGTCCTGCGGCAGGTCCACAGAGGCCGTCACGGGAATGCCGAGCTCGCGGGCACGCGAGAGATAGACCGTCAGGGCTGCGTTAATCAGGGTGTTCTGACAGTACTGCGGCAGCTTTGTCTGATTGAATTTTGCGCCGAGCTGCTCGATGTAGTCTGCAAAGCCATCCTGGTCCTTACTGCGGACAAACTGCAGCAGCGTATCGATATGCTGCCTTTTCTCCCGATAA
This sequence comes from Mitsuokella apri, assembly GCF_051886055.1. NCBI lineage: Bacteria > Bacillati > Bacillota > Negativicutes > Selenomonadales > Selenomonadaceae > Mitsuokella > Mitsuokella apri. Next base: position 247,354 of record NZ_JBJEXT010000070.1, read on the forward strand.
ATCACGTCCATTCTCTCTTTGGCTTCTTTTGACATCTTCACATAATGTGCCGCTGACACGAGCTGCTGCTGCAGCTCGTGTTCTTTTTCGTAGAGCTGCAGTTCCTTGTAGACCTCCGTCTGACTGCTGTAGACGCTCACGAGCAGCAGGATGACGACGATAAGCAGGATAAAACGCGGCAGCAGCAGACTAAAGATCATTTCCTGCGAATCAAAAATCGTCAAATACAGGCTTTCGCCGGCAATCAGGACGGGAATGATTGTGACATAACGCCAATACCGGCGTGTTGAGGCTTCTTCGAAATGCTCGAAGAAGTGATTGAAGAAATAGAGCAAAAACGGGAAAAAGATCAAGATTCCTATCCCATAACACACGATATGCCAGAAAAAATAGTCCGAAATCGGCTGGCCCGGGAAAACGGTCAGGAGAAAGGCTCGTGAAAACGTGTAGACAATGCCCGCAATCATGGCGCGGAAGGCCAGAATGAAGATATGGGCACTCCAGAATTTCTTCGTGTAATACAGGCAGAGTAAGAGCTGCGGAACCCAGGAGAGATATCCCAGCGAAAAATACGCGGCAGCCAGCGAAGAAAACGGCTTGTTCATCAGCACGAGCGTAAAAGTGCCGACTTCCAGAATCAGAAGAATCCCCCAGATGACGGTGATCTTTTTCTGCTGTTTTGTGCTCAGGAATCTGCGAAAAGGCAGAAAATGCAGCAGGGCCAGAGGCTGCAGCACGGCAATAAAGAGAATATTTGTTCCGATAAGGGCCCAGATATCATTTATGGCATTCACGCTTTTCTACCTCTTTTCGCATCATCAAAAGATGTTTCTCCGCATCCTCATAATGGCCGCTCTCGACGAGCTCAGCGAGAAGGCGCAACTGATGGCGGCTGTCATGGCGGAGAATGGAAAGTTTCTGCTGCTCATCACGCAGGGCCGTGGCATAATTATTGATATTCTCCAGCTCGTCCTGCATCTTCACCGTCCGCTCTTTCGTCCACATCATCAGCTTAATCTGACGAAAACCGCTCTGAATGACGATAATCAGGAAGATGCCGACAATCACGAGCATGCTGCGGCTCAGCAGCGTGTAAATATGAATAGCCGGCAGATAGAGCAGCTGCGGGTCCAGATTGAAGTAGCCCATACTGCCATGATAATACGTGAGCAGCAGCGGCACGGGGCCAAGATAATTCCAGAAGGCCATTTTCGGCTGACGCAGCTGCTCACGCGTAAAGATCCTGCCAAAAACACGCAGGATGAACGGCATGCCGATGAGAAACAGCAGCAGGTAAAGGGCAAAATACGGCAGCCAGCGGTCGTAATACCAATTCTCCGGCCAGGAAAGCTTGAAAATCTCTATGGTCAGGGTGTGGATGAAGAGCATGTAGATGGACTGCAGCCCGAGTACAAAGATATGGCGGAACCAGTATGGCCGTATCGTGAACATCAGCAATAGGACATAAGGAAGATAAAGAAATTGATAGAGTCCCTGAAACGTCCCTTTCTTAAAAAGGAGCGTTTCTGTGGCAAACAGCGTGCCCAGTATACCGAACTCCAAAAGGAAGATGGCAAGATGCCCTGCAAGCAGGATGCGGCGCTGCTTTTTCGTCACAATCGGACGAAACGGATAATAACGCAGATAGGCCGACGGCAGCAGCGAAATACAGAATAAGAATATCGTAGCTAGAATATAAGACGTCGAGCCGTGCAAAGCAATTCACCTTCTCTGTCATCAATGTCATCAATCGGATAATATCGTGCACGAATTTTCGCGGCACAATTTAAATTACAGTCTGTTTCGGTAATTATTATCGCTAATTTTCGCTGTGTTGTCAATTTTATGCATCATTTACCCGGGATTCATGCAAAATACACCAAGAACAAAAAAGGGGCTGTGAAAAAACAGCCTTCATAAACAAAGGCGGTCCGCAGACTCGAATGA